>NZ_JARGYT010000003.1:0-30833 GCF_034470605.1 Candidatus Cyrtobacter comes | reverse complement strand
GGAAACAACCTTTTATCCATCTAAATACCATATTTATCGCCTCCAATATAATATTGCATCTTTTCCATTATTTGGCAAAACCTTTGTTAACAGTGCCTAAAAATATATAATCCATTTCATATTTTAATAATCTTAAGACGCAGATAGATATCACACATAGTAATATTGATGATGTACATTGGGCATCATTTAAGATGAAATTTCTCTTGAATAGATATGAAAAGAGGATTGGAATTATAAGTGGTGCGCATGAACATATCTCAAATGCTATGATTACAGCTTCCATATTTTCTCCAGCGAAGATAGATATGATAAAAACGCAAAAACCACATGCTATAGTAGAAAATATACGTAATATCTTAGACCCCCTAAGGTGTTTTGGTGAAAGATCGTAAGCAATTATAGAGCTTGATACAAATAAGAATGCATCAAGTGTAGAGAGCGTTGTTGCAATAATTCCGGCAAGAAACAACCCTTTAAATCCGCAAGGCAATATACTTATCCCAAAAAAGAGGTATGCATATAAGGAGTTTGTATCTGGCATTGTGGCTTTTGCATACATACCGCCTAAAACTGTGCATAAATCAAAAATGAGCCATAAAAAAGTAGATATAAGGACCCCATACTTTGCAACTTTTTTAGAACTTGCGGCCATACAGCGTTGATAAAAGATTGGGCTTACGAATACACTTGAAAATGCAACTATAAACCAAAGGATAATTGCAGATAATTGATGGTTACCACTTAAAGAAAAATAATTACTTGATAATTTGGAGCTAAGATATTCAGATACCCCGAACTTATATATTGCAAATAGAACAACGCTTAAAGCGCCAGCATACATTACACAAAATTGTACAATGTCTCTAAAAACAAGCCCTCTAAAACCACCTAACATGCATGAGATGGTTACAAATAAACAGCTTAAAAAAATTCCAAATGATATATCAATATTAAACATAGCATGTAAAAATGCCCCCATACTAATTGCATATGTGATAGGAAGAGATTTAATAAATAAGATAATGGCAGAAATATTGCCGCTGGTATGGCCATATTTTCTGCATATCAAATCCGGTATACTAATCAAGTTACCTCTTTCTAATCTTTTTACAGCAAATAATGCAAAAGATATATAAACTATGTACCAAACTACTCCTTGTGATATAAACGAATATATTCCATGCTCAAAAGCAATTTGCGTAACGCTAAATATTCCTCCATACCAAGTAGAAGTTAAAGTCGCAACAAATACGGGCAGGGTAAGCCTTCTACCCATTAGCCAATATTCAAGAAGCTCAGACGCCTTATTATTATATTTAGGATAAGATTTAATACCTACTACGCTTACACATATAGTGATAACAACCACTAGAAGTAATATTGTAAAATCGATAATGGATATACTATGGTCTAGCAAAATTTAATGTTTATAAGTTCAGAGCTGAGATTTAGCTTTGTGGCATAAAAAAATCAAGAGATATGGTTGGTTATTGGCCAAATGATTTTTTAATAGCTACAAATTATTACTTATGTAATGAGCCTATATAGTAGGCTTTATATTTGCAAAGATGCTCGATTTTATTTTAAAGCCACCCATAAAATGTGATAAAACTGTTACATTTTATCATTTATGTAACTATAAGCACCATAGCCGTTTTATTTGAGGTGGTATATTTAATAATACTTTTTGTATTACAGCTTATTAGCCTTATTTCAAATATGCTAATTCAACTTAAATAACTATATCAATACTAATCTTTATAGCAAAGCTTCTTGCTCGAAAGTATGGTGCTACTAATAGTAGAAAAAACTAGTAAGAAAATCCTAAAACAAGGCTCAAATTATGAAAATATGGTGTGTTCAATTTTCCATCTCCGCCCATATCTGGAACTGGTGTTCCAGTGCCATTACCAACGGCCTTATTCATATCTACTTCTATGTTATTTTGAGTTAAATCATATCTAATTTGTGCACTAACACCTGGTATAAATTCATATATAAGTCCGCCTCCCATCGCCCAAATCCATTTATTTTTTAGATCATCTGAGGTAATGGCTGATATTTTAAATTTCCCCTGACTTTTTGCATCAAATTCATAATCTTGACTTATCTTCATTCTATTACGAGAGAAGCCAAACCCTGCATGGATGAACATACCAATATTATCATCAAACATGTAGTTGCAGCGTGCCTGCGCAAGCAAAGAGGTATGTGTATATTCAACATCTTGCCCTTTTAGATCACCATCAGTATTTGTTATTTTACCACGCGCTGTACCCATATAAAAACCCAAAATGCCTACATCTATTCCATCAAGTATTTCATATGTTATACCTAATGAGTATAAAAGCCCACCTGCGGCATTATTAATACCTTGAACGAATGGTATGTTCGTCTCTCCTACTATCTTTGCATCATCTTTTGCATTCTTTTTCCAATCTGTAGCTTTTGAGTCAGACATCCAATTTGTAGCCCAGCCAGCCCCAACATTTACAGAAACGCCAAACTTATCATCGTCATACGCGAAGCATGGTAAGACAGATAAATTAAAAATCACAGCTAAAGCCATGTGGATTAAAGTCTTATTATTCATTTTTGATATTTAATAATCCTCGAATATAAGAATAATACTATATTTATTGAGTTAATGCTTGTCTATGTAAAGGTAATATTTTATCAACTACTTTATAAAGGTAAAAAAGTTCACCTATATAATGCGTATATACAAATATATATGTGAGATAATCTTGCTAAAAGAGTAGCTTATGCAAGCTAGCCTTTAAAATTATCATAGACACTTTCTGTAACCTTGCTTGTTAATTTGTTAAATTTTTTATAGCACTTATTTTCTTTTTTATAAATGATTGGCTCCCGATGTTTTAGTGCGTAATATGAGAGGATTGAGAAAGATAGTAAAGAAAGTGTGAATAATGTAATTTTTGTTTTCTTTTTATAGCCCATGATAACACATCATTATATCATAAAGTTTAGTAACCTCTAATGAGGCGCTACCTATAAGCAGCCCATCTGAGATTTTTAGTATATCTCGGGCATTTTTGGCTGTTACAGAGCCGCCATATACGAATAAATAGCCATCATCCTTGAGGTATTGCTTTGCATGGGTAAGTATCGAGTTAATATATAAATTATCTGGAATTTTGCCAGAGCCTATCGACCATATTGGCTCATATGCAATCACAATAGTATTTTTGTGGTTTAGTCCCTTTAAAAAAGATAACTTTTGTTGCACAATAGTCCATGTATCCATAGTTAGATGCTCATGTTCATCTTCACCAAAACATACTATCGGTATAATATTAGCTTTTAATGAAGCATCTATCTTAGAAAGTATCATATCCTCATTTTCTCCCAGGTACCTTCTTTCACAATGGCCTAAAATTACGTATTTTACACCAAGCTCTGCAAGCATACTAGCGCATACTTCACCCGTTTGTGCTCCAAAATTTTGAAAAATAGAGCAATCTTGTGCCCCAATATTAACGTATGATAAATTATAATCTTTTAAGATTGGTATATGAATTACTGATGGGCAGATAATAATTTCAGCATTATTGTGATTGATGTTTAGTGTACTGAAATTGTCCATGAATGTTTGTACAGAAACAAGATTCATATTCATTTTCCAGTTTACAATCAATAATTGTTTCATACTTTATATGAAGAGACTTTCCGTATATATAAACCAACTTTTAGGGAGGTTTTGAATAGAGTTCTGTAGGTATATTTCATCTTTAAATACCCCAAAACAAGTAGGGCCACTACCTGACATTCTTGCAAACATACAGCCATCAAGATTGGAGATCATGCTTAATACATTGCCAATAGAAGGTTCTAATGTTATTGAGGTGCTCTCCAAATCATTCTTTCTTTCTGCTATTTGGGCAATAGTAGTGGGGAATGGTTTTGGGGCAGAAAAATCTTTAGCGGATAAATGTTTAAATACATCTTTTGTGAGAAGCTGTGTGCCATTGTTTACTATAAGTAGATGAATTTTCTCATGAATTTTAGTTTGAGAAATTTGTTCTCCTATCCCTGAAACTTGCGCGGCCCCTCCATGAATGCAGAACGGTACATCTGCTCCTAATGAAAGACCTATTTGCATGAGCTGAAAATCATCAAGCCCGCATTGCCAAAGTATATTTAAAGCTCTGAGCGTGGCTGCAGCATCGGTAGATCCTCCTGCAAGACCAGCTGCTACTGGTATATTTTTTTTCACGCTTATATAAGCACCACTTTTTATACCAGTAGCTTCTTGTAATTTGATTGCAGCTTTGTAAATTATATTATTCTCTATAACCAATCTTCTTCCATATTGATCATACATCTCGCATATAAGTCCTTCATGCTCAAATGCACTAAGCTCATCGTGCAACCCGATGCTGACAAACAGGCTGTTTAGTAGATGATAACCATCGCTGCGCTTGCCTAAAATTTCTAAAAAAATATTAATTTTGGCGTAGGCGCTTATCGAATGCATAATCAATTATATTTCTTCAGATTCAAAGAATTGCCCGTATCCATGCTGGAGTAAAATTCGGTATTATTTTTTGTGACTCTCAGTTTATCAAGTAAAAATTCTAGTGACTCCACTCCGCTCATAGTGCTCATTATCCTCCTCAAAAGCCATGTTTTTGACAAATCTATCTTATCAATAAGCATCTCCTCTCTTCTTGTGCCGGATTTTGCCACATCTATTGCAGGGTATATTCTTTTTTCAGAAGATTTTCTATCTAGGATGATCTCAGAATTACCGGTACCCTTAAATTCCTCAAAGATTACTTCATCCATCTTGGACCCTGTTTCAACAAGCGCTGTTGCAACTATTGTCAATGAGCCACCTTCTTCTATATTCCTTGCTGCTCCAAAAAATCTCTTTGGTCTTTGTAGCGCATTAGAATCTACACCACCACTTAAGACCTTCCCTGATGATGGGGCGACGTTATTATATGCTCTGGCTAATCTTGTTATTGAATCTAAGAGTATTACAACATCTTTACCTTCTTCTACAAGGCGTTTGGCCCTTTCTATTACCATTTCAGCAACTTGGACATGTCTTGAGGCCGGTTCATCAAATGTTGAGCTAATAACCTCTCCCTGTACAGATCTTTTCATATCGGTCACCTCTTCAGGCCTTTCATCTATTAAAAGTACCATAAGGTGGGCTTCTGGATAATTTGTTGTTATAGAATGTGCTATACTTTGCATTAAAAGTGTTTTTCCTGTTCTTGGTGGTGCAACTATTAAGGCCCTTTGCCCAAACCCAAGTGGAGCAACTATATCTATAATTCTTGAGCTTAAAGAATTTTTCACATCCACCATATTCTCCATGATGATGCGTTTATTAGGGAATAAAGGCGTTAAATCATCAAAATGCACCCTATATTTGGATTTTGATACATCTCTGTTATTTATTTCTGTGATATTAGACATGGCAAAATACCTCTCCCCTCTTCTTGGTGGTTTAAGGTGGCCTGTTATTGTATCACCAGTTCTGAGTGCGAATTTTCTTATTTGGTTTGCAGATACATATATATCATCAGAAGCTGGTACGTAACTTGAATCAATTGATCTTAAAAAGCCATAACCCTCCTGTAATACATCAATAACTCCATCTGCAACTATTCTATGCCCTTTATATGCTAAGCTTTTGAGCGCGGAAAATGTTAAGTCATGTCTTAACATATTACCAGAATTTTCTATTCCAAGATCAATGGCTTGTTCGATTAGCTGATCTATTGTTTTATGTGTGAAATTTTTTAGAGAAATGACTTCTAAGTCAGTTGTATCTTCAATGGATTCATTATTTTCAGCGACCTCAGAAGGTTCTATAAATTTCTTATTACTTTCGTCCTCTGATACTTCTGATACTTCAGATGCTTGTGACACTTCTAGCATTACTGACGTCTCTGATACTTCTGGCGCTACGGATTCTTGTAGCCGCATTTCAGATAGCTCTTGCACCTCCGATAATTGGGGAGCTTCATTTGGCTCTGATTGATTTTCGATATTTTTTAATAATTTTCTCCTTCTACGTATAACGCCTAATGACAGTGTAGCTTTTTTAGATGCATTATCTTCCTGAGTAGTTGTTTCAATGTCTAGGTTGGTAGTAGGAATTGCAGCTTGTGCTTCCAACAAAGCATCAAGTACTGTATGAGAGTTTGACATAAATAAGTTTTCAAAGAAAAGGTTAAACCAATATCTAAAGACACTGGGGGGAAAGATTCTGCTGAAAAGAAGCCTATAGGTAGGCTTTAAGCATAAAATACACTGCAGAAAAAAGCCAAAACAACAACGAAACAGACATTGGCCACAGCTACACTATATATTTGTTAATCTAATTGTCAAAGCATTTATATATCTATTTTAATATATGTTTTTTATTGGGTTTTATCTGATAATATGCTGTAATTGCTATGGTTATTTTGCTATGCGTTATGATGTCATTAACAAAAAATTATTAATCATCAAATTAAAAATTGCTGATAATATAATTTAATGCAATCATTATTTCTGTATAAAATATTTGGCGGCCAAGTTGATCTATGCGCAATCTAAAATCTCCTATATCACCGCATCTTGCTATATATAAGATGCAAATTAACTCATTTTCCTCTATTTTTCATAGAGCTTGTAGCGTATTACTATGTATTGCTTTTATATTTGGTGGGATATGGCTTGTTGCGGAGTTGAATACGTATGAGCTATCAGAGGAGTTATGTTTATATAATAGCAAGTGTGAGTGCTGTGGGTCTGCTTTGTTTTCAACATTATTCTCCGTCGTCCTAAGTTTCTCTTTTATATATTATGTAATATCTACTATTAGGCATATAGTATGGGGTGAGTTAATGTGTCTTTCAAAAAGGTGTTCTGATCTTTTGAATTGGCTTTCATTAGCGCTCGCTGTATTAGTTTTTTTAGTACTGTGGATCTATATAGTTTTTTGAGCGGTCTTTTACATGTCATACACTTCTTTAACTAAGACACCTTATAGGATTTCGTCTTTTATTCTAGTTTTGCTGTCTATAAGGTTTATTTTTCTTTTTGCATATTGTGCGAAACATGGTTTTATAGATACCTTTAGTCAGTCCATGGGTAGCACATGTAATGCTACTTTAATGTTGCTTTTCATTGTTGTAATATCTTATAACATATTGCATGAGATGAAAGTAGTGATAGAGGATTATATTAAATGCCAAAGGATAAAAAATGTCTGTACTGCACTGTTATACTTAGCGGTTAGTGTCACCGCTGTTGGTTTATTTCTTTCTATTGCTTATATGTATTTTGTTACCAGGACTTTTGCTTTTTGTGGTTAATTTACTGTGAAAAATATTATAGATCATCAATATGATGTGTTGATAGTTGGTGCAGGTGGTGCTGGTTTAAGGGCTGCACTTGGTGTCGCTGAAAAGGGTTTTAAATCCGCATGTATCACCAAAGTTTTTCCAACCAGGAGTCATACTGTTGCTGCTCAAGGTGGTATAAGTGGTGCTTTAGGCAATATGGGTGAGGACGATTGGAGATGGCATATGTATGACACAATCAAGGGTTCTGATTGGTTGGGTGATCAAGATGCTATTGCATATATGTGTAAGCATGCTGCGCAAGCAATAATAGAGTTAGAGAATTATGGTGTTCCATTTTCAAGAACTAAAGAAGGTTTAATATACCAAAGACCTTTTGGTGGGATGACAACTCATTATGGAAAAGGTGGGCGTGCTCAGAGGACTTGCGCAGCTGCAGATAGAACGGGCCATGCCATATTACATACTTTATATCAGCAATGTTTAAGATTTGGTGTTGAGTTTTTTATTGAACACTTTTCATTAGATCTGATAATGGATGATGGTGTATGTAAGGGGGTTAGTGTTTACTGTTTAGATGATGGTACATTACACAGATTTTGGTCGCATGCTGTAATAATTGCAACCGGTGGATATGGAAGGGCTTATGCTTCGGCTACCTCTGCGCATACATGTACCGGTGATGGAAATGCTATGGTATTAAGGGCTGGTATACCACTTCAAGATATGGAATTTGTTCAATTTCATCCGACAGGCATTTACGGTTCTGGCTGCTTAATGACAGAAGGTGCAAGAGGTGAGGGTGGATATCTTGAGAATGCTAATGGGGAGCGTTTCATGGAAAGGTATGCACCAGAAGCTAAGGATTTAGCTTCTAGAGATGTTGTAAGTAGGGCTGTTGCTATAGAAATAAAAGAAGGTAGAGGGTGTGGTCCTAAAAAAGATTATATAAATTTAGTGATTAGTCATTTAGATCGTAGCGTTATCGAAGAAAAGCTCCCAGGAATTACAGAAACAGCAAGAATATTTGCAAAAGTGGATGTTACCAAAAAGCCTATACCTATTGTTCCTACTGTACATTATAATATGGGTGGGATACCAACAAACATCCATGCTGAAGTCTTGACATTTAAAGATGGAAAAGAGGAGGTTGTGAAAGGGTTGATGGCTATTGGTGAAGCTGCATGTGTTTCTGTTCATGGTGCAAATAGATTAGGATCTAATTCATTATTAGATTTAGTTGTTTTTGGTAGAGCGGCTGCATTTAGATTGGCTGAGATATTGAAGCCCGGGTTACCTCATAATGCTAAAGCTAAGTTTGATATTGGATTTGATAGGTTGAAGAAAATTTTGAATTCTAAAGGGGCTCTTTCTGTTTCTTCTATTAGAAACGATATGCAAAATGCAATGCAGGAGCATGCTTCTGTTTTTAGGGAGGAAAAGGTTTTAAAAAATGGTGTAGAAAAAATAAAAGAGGTATTTAGATCATTTGAAAATGTAAATTTAACTGATCAGGGTTTGGTATGGAATACGGATCTAGTTGAGGCGCTTGAATTGGATAATTTGAGATCTCAGGCGTTGGTTACAATATATTCTGCTTTGAATAGAAAAGAGAGTAGGGGCGCGCATGCAAGAGAAGATTATCCTAATAGGGATGATAAGAATTGGATGAAACATACTATATCTTTTCTAGATATAGAAAATCTGGATGTAAAAATAGAATATAGACCCGTGAATTTGAGTACTGGAACCGATGAGGTTGATACGGTCTCTCCTCAAAGTAGGGTTTATTGAGATATTCGCAGTTTATGAAATTTTTATTGAGTATGCAAAACTCAGGAATGGATGTTCATTTAATTGTTTATATCTCAGTGTTTTTCTTGGCAAATTATCAAGATCATTCTATTTGTTTAGTGCTATTTTATCATTGATAGTTGTTTTATTTGAGATAGATAGCGCATAATAATACCGCCTATTAGCTATGTTGTTAATTTAAGCTAAAATCACTATAATTGTATAGTGATTTTATGCGATAACATGGCTATAAATGGTGTTTTATGCACTACTTTATGAAAGCTATTTGATTTGATATAGCGTCCTTAAAAAAAGAGAATAAGGGATCATAAAGTGTTAAATTTAGTAAATTCTTCCTTATATTATATAGCTAAATCGCCATAAAAGAGTTATAGTTATTTAAGTTAAATTAGTATATTGGAAATAAGGCTAATAAGCTATAATACAAGAAGTATTATTAAGTATAGCCTATGTCATCTCAAATAAAACGACTATACATGGCTAATTTTGAAAATACTTTAGTTATCACTAAGTTAAGTATAGTAAAATTAATCATTATATAATCACTTTATACAGCTTTAGCTATAACGCAACGCTAAGTTAGTTTACTATGTAAAGATCTAATTGATAGGAATCTTTAATGGCCCTTGAATAGTTTCTGTTAACTAGAGATTTAGTAAGTTATTTTTTTTGAAAGCCGCTATATAGTTTGTGGATATATCTGAAGAAAACTCCCAGTTCTTTGAAATGGGGCTAAATTTCATGCCTGTTATATCAATTGGTTTGCAGCTATTTAACCCATCTACAATCTCAGAAGGTTTAATGAATTTTTTCCAAGAGTGCGTACCTATTGGAACAAACCTCAGCATATATTCTGCAACTACTATAGCCTTTAGATATGAGATAACATTTCTATTTATGGTAGATATAAATATAAAACCATCGGTCTTAGTATTTTTTTCTAATTCATGTAAAAAACAGTAAACATTATCAATATGCTCAATAACCTCCATACAACATACGATATCAAATTGTTCCTCAACTAACTCTTCAATTGTGGATACTTTAAATAGAACGTTAGACCCTTTAAGTTCGTTTATAGAGCTGGCCTTTTTTATTGTTGGGGAAGATGCATCTATTGCGGTTACATTAGCGCCTAATTTTTCAAGAGAGAATGACAGTATACCACCACCGCAACCAACATCTAAGCACCTTGAATTTTGGAGAGTTTTATTGTTATTAAATAAGATGTTTTTTATGTAAGAAACACGAAGTTGATTCATAATATGTAAGTGCTTAAATGGCCCATCCTCATCCCACCACTTTTCCGATAAGTCATCAAACTTTTCCCTTTCTTTAGAATTTAAACTAGAAAACATAAAATATAAATTTGATATGTTTTGCTAGTATATAGAAGATCATAATAAAAAAAAGCCCAGACCCAAATGGGTCAAGGCTTTTTGAAAAAGTAATATTTATGCAGCTATCCTCTGCAGGCTATTTAAAAGATTTTTAATATGTTGTGATCTTGCAGATAGCATCATTGTAAATGCAGCAGCTGCTGCATCTATGCCATTTTGATTGGCTACCATACCAGCTGCATGTTGATTATGATCTATGTTGTTCAGCCTTTCTTTCGTATCAGTTAAAGCGTTATCCATTGCACCAAATGCCCGTAATGATCTAGATACCCTATCATGAGTAGAAGATTGTTCCACAAGTTTAATATTAATAAAAGTGACAAGATCCTCTAACTGCTTAGTGGCATCAGTTTTTGTAGAATCAAACTTATTAACGGCCTGAGCTATTTCCTCATATATACTATTAGAGTTCCCTGTGCTGAAAAATGTATTCATGGCGCTTGAGAGTGAGTCTGAATCTAACTCTGCATATACAGTACCGAATGTCACAACCAATTTTCCTTTAGTAGCATCTTGTGATTCAAACACTATCCTATCACCAGCATGAATGGATGATGGTAGGTCATCAGCTTTAAAAAGGCCAAGTGTTGTAGATAAGACTAAGGAGTTACCATCCGCTATTGCATAATCAACCTTAAATTGATCTAATGATCTATTACCTGAAAGGTGCAGCTCGGCTGTTGCGCCTTCTAACAGGGATCCCTTAGTGGAGTTATTTAAATTCTCTATATCAAGAATACTATAAATATCAGTAAGAGCTGCCATTCCATTTAATTTACTTACTAGCGCATCTACACCTGCCTGAGTAAACCCACCAGCTTTGTGTATATCGGTATTACTAATACGCAAACTAAAGCCACCACCAGAGACATCACCACCAGCACTACCAGGACTTTTGATATGAGAAAAAGATACAACTCGGCCACCTGGCTCATCAAGAGTACTTATTTTACCGCTATACATGGCGTTACCAAGCTGAGCAATAAGCTCTATATTGTCATCTGCTAACTTTCCACTAAATTTTATATCACTAGTACGTGCTGCTGGATTATTAGTGATACCCCAAAGATCGAGCTTATCATTCACACCACCCTGAGGTTGTAACACACCAACAACCTCATTTTTGCCATTAGCTATGGATAACACATTAGAAGCATTAGAGCTATGAGACATTTTTGATTCTGCATATAATGTTATTTTGTCACCATTTTCCTCCATTTTGAATGCAAATGGCGATCCTGTTCCGTTTAGTTTAGTTACAAGTGCCGCAACACTATTTCTTAATGATTTACTGTCAACTAGTATATCTTCTTTTTTTGCATTTCCAGAAGTTGCGAGATGCCATTTCTTACCAGCAAAGTTAACAGTATTACCATCTGTCATCATGCCTTTTGTAATTTCAAGGCTACCTGATGCTATCCTTCCACTACCAAGTGCGCCTTGAGCATAAGTGCGACCCACGAACGTCATGCCATTATTTTTCTCTGGATGTACAATATTTAGGGGTTTTGAGCCATCAGTTACTCCATAAGAAGACAAGTTACCTGCCAGCTTTTGCATATATACGCCTCCACTACCATAGATAGTCATAACATCATCACCATTGTATTGAAGTTTTGTACCAGAAATGCCAATGCTATCTCCAATACTAGTGCTTGCAAGTTTATTAAAAGCACTAGAAAGAGAATTCAATACATCTTCTTTATTACCAGTAGAAAATGCAACAACGGCGGCTCCCTCATGTATCTCGTATTCTGATTCCATGGTTATTATAGAGCCATTTGGAAAGACCCTTGTATATCCATTTGTTACTCCTTCAATACCTTTGGTTGCACTTTCTACAGGTCCATCCTTACTGCCATTTATATCAATTGTAAATGCAAGATCGCTAGCATTACTGCTTTTTGTATATTTACTCATCATGATGCTGGAGCTGTCAGGATTTATACCAGTCAAATGAACAAACACGAGCTGATGTTCCTTTTGAAGCCTTGCAAATAGATCTTTAGCTCCTTTAATAGTGCTATTTTGACTAAAGGCATTCTGTAATTTTTCACTAATATTACCACCAGCTGCGATTGTCATTACAGAACCGCTAACTTCATCCTTATCTCCAATTTTTAATGAGAATATAGTATCGCCATTTCCATTCTTGAGCTCGAATACATTGTCAGCTGTTTTAATGAAATTTTTTACGGATACAGCAACTTCAGAGCTCCTCCAAATATCCGAAGCGGCAGCAAATTGTGTTTCTTCAGCATGATTAACGGCTGCGAAAGATGTGGTAACACCATTTTCCAAAGTTTGTGAAGTATTGTTAACTATAACGGAAATATCAACACCAGATTTTGAAGTTGCTCCAGTTGTAACTGAAAGCTTTGATATTTTATCCGTACTTATCCCACGGACCAGTAACATATCTTGTGATTTTACTACATCTACATCCATACCAAAAGTCTCCACCATAGCATCTTTAAGTGTAGCAACCTGCTCACTTACTGTATCACTGGATTTTAATACAAGTACGCCAGATGCCAACGCAGCACCGTCCTTACCCTGCTTAACCTCCAGCTTCTTACCGCCCCACTCCATAGTAAAAAGGTCCTCATTGCTCGCTAAATTTCTTTGTTTCAATTGCATCGTAAGTATATCAGTTGCGTTATCTGCTTGATTATACTTATTAAAACCCACAGTAGCTGCGGTATTCCCAGTAGTAGCATCATTTCCATCTTTATCTATATGCTTAGTTATTACCTCCTTCGCATCAGCAGAGAGATTAATTTCAACATTTGCACCACCTGTGGTAGCTACAGAGAGTGTATATCCACTAGCGAATGCAACAACACCATGCTCCTTCAGCTTGGTTGTGATATCGTCAGCAAGAAGATTAATATCAGCTCTTTTACCTATAGAGCCACCAGTAGCAGATGCCTTAAAATCATTAGTAGAGGTTGACGAATCCAGCTTATATACATCTTTCCCATCAATTGATATTGTAAGTACGGCAGTTTTTGCTGTGCTAGAATCCTTCATTTCAAACTTAGTCTCTTTAGAGAGTATAAGCCGATCAGACAAAGCAACATCTATTGCTAGGCCATTAATCGCTATAGTATCACCATTCTCTAAGCTTAACCTTTGGGATTGAGAATTGCTACCACTGGCAGTCTTCATAGCACCTGGGATAAGATTCTTAGCGGTACCATCTTTAAATATAGGCCTATTATCTAATTTATAGCCTTCTAAAAAGAGTAACAAATCGTCAAGGGCCTTATCTACATTAGCAAGCAATGCATTCTTTGATTCGCCTTCAAGAATGCTTGAATTCTGTAAGCTATTCTGTGCGCCTTCAACAATTCCTCTGGCCTGATTAAGGCCTACAATCATGGCCTCACCTATATTATTATTCCTATTATCACGATCCATTTTTTCTCTTATATTTCTACTAAGAGCGTCATGGACGCTTGCAGCATAGGTAGAAGCAGGGTTGCTTTTTGGATCTCGCGAGCCATTACCTAATTCCCCACCCATAATAGCAGCTTGTTGCATAAGCTCACGCTGCCGGAGCATAGTGCTTGTAATTCCAAGATTAACACTCATATAATAAATCTAAAAAACAACATATACATTAAACAAGAGCCTGAAAAACAGACTATATTTCAGCAGTTTTTCAAGTCTTGGTAGACTACTATAAACCTATAGTTGTACATGCCTATAATCAATATAGTTTTTATTTTGCCTATATGAAAATTTTAGGTTGTTTATGTTGAGCGGCTAATAATATGAATTATATAGAATTGCTGTGAAATATTTGTATGATCAAAATGTCAAAAGTGGAAATGGCAAATGAATTGAATGCTGAAGATCGATTTATTGATTTTATGACAGTTGTTTTATTTGAAGTGGTATAGATACCACCTATGCTAATTTAGCCTAAATGGCTATTTGCTGTATATGAGTTTTGCATGTAAAGCGAGCAAAATATACTAAAAGTTAAGCTATACATGTACAGCTTAACTTTTAGTACACTATTTAATAGATCAAATTACTCTAATTCTATTGTGGCTGGTGGTTTAGAAGTGATATCATAAAATACCCTGTTTATTCCGTTGACTTCGTTCACTATTCTACGGGCTACTCTGCCTAAAAATTCATGAGGTAGCTGAGCATAATCCGCGCTCATACCATCCGAAGATGTGACGGCCCTTAGTACGCAGGTACTTTGGTAAGTTCTCGCATCACCCATAACACCAACGCTTTTAACTGGTAAAAGTGCTGCATAAGCCTGCCATACATCATTGTATAGGCCAGAATTTTTTAATTCTTCTATGAAAATAAAATCGGCTTCTCTTAGCAAATTGCACTTTTCCTCATTAACATCTCCTATAATTCTAATAGCAAGACCTGGGCCTGGAAATGGATGACGCTCATATATTGAGTTTGGTATACCTAATTCCTTGGCGAGAATTCTTACTTCATCCTTAAACAAAAATTTCAAAGGCTCTATAAGGGTCAGGCCATGCATATTTTCTGGTAATCCACCAACATTATGATGAGATTTTATTGTCACGGCTTTGCCGCCTGATATAGATACAGATTCTATTATATCCGGGTAAATTGTCCCCTGGGCTAAATATTTCACATCACCTATTTTTTTTATCTCTGAATTGAAGGTTTCTATAAATACCTTGCCAATTATTTTCCTTTTTTCCTCAGGATCTACTACTCCTTTCAATGCATCTAGAAAGATTTTACTTGCGTTAACATGAATCAACTTAAAATCGAAATTAGAGCTTAATGTGTTTTCTACTTCTACTGCTTCATTCTTTCTTAATAACCCATTATCTACAAAAATACAGTATAAATTCTTGCCAATAGCTCTACTCATAAGTGCTGCCACAACTGATGAATCTACTCCACCAGAAATAGCACAAATAACCTTTTCGTTACCTACTTTTTTTTGTATATATGAGATCTCCTCCTCCATAAAAGTATTCATCTTCCACTCTGGCCTACATTGCGCTACTTTTGTTACAAAATTACTTATAAATAAATCACCTTGTGGTGTATGCACAACTTCTGGATGGAATTGTACCCCATAAAGTTTTCTTTTCTTATCTGCTATAATTGCAAATGGTGAATTATCAGAAACTGCTAATACTTCAAAACAATGCGGGAGATTGGTGATACAATCACCATGGCTCATCCATACATCATAACTATTTCCAATACTCCATATATCTTCAAATATAGGGGAATTTTTTATTATTTTAATGCTTGTTTTGCCAAATTCTTTTTTTGTTCCTGCTCTTATTTCACCTCCAAAAGCATTACACATTGCCTGTTGACCATAACATATACCAAGCACAGGTATATTTAGTGAAAATACTATATCTGGAATAGACGGCGCTCCTTCTTCATAAACGGAAGATGGGGAGCCAGAGAGAATTATGGCCTTTGGCTTGAAGTTCCTAATTTCTTCTTCTGTGGATGAGCATGGCATGATCTGCGAGTATACACCAGCACCTCTTATTCTTTTTGCAATTAATTGTGTAAGTTGTGATCCAAAATCCAATATTAGAACTTTATCTGTTGTCATAAATATTATTAACTAGAGGTATAATTTGGTGCATCTTTAAAAGAATTTAAGCTATGTACGTGACTTTCCTTGATTCCAGAAGTGGTTATTTGAACAAATTTACACTTTCCCTTCATGTTCTCTATATCAGCTTTTCCTGTATAACCCATTGCGGATCTCAACCCACCTAACAGATAATAGATTACATCAGCTGTGCTGCCTTTATAGGATGTATAGCCTTCAACACCCTCAGGTACAAATTTACCGCTTTTAACCTTATCGCTCTGAGAATATCTATCATGTGCGCCGGCCTTTATAGCTCCCAATGAGCCCATTCCCCTATAATATTTGTATTTTTTTCCATCGATATCTATAATGTTACCAGGGCTTTCATCGGTTCCAGCAAGGAGTGAGCCTATCATCACTAAATCTGCCCCAGCTCCTATGGCCTTTGCTATATCACCTGAACCCTTTATACCTCCGTCTGCAATTAGTGTAACATTAGAAGCAGTGCACGCTTTAGCAACTGCCTGTATTGCAGAGAACTGTGGAACGCCAACACCAGAGATAATTCGTGTTGTGCAGATGGATCCAGGCCCTATTCCAACTTTTACAGCCTCAACTCCAGCTTCTATTAAGTAATATGCTGCACTTTCAGTAGCTATATTGCCAGCAATAATAGCTATATTACCAAGGACTTCCTTAATGGTTTTTATTATTTTTAAAACCTTTGTAGAATGTCCATGTGCTGTATCTACAACTATTACATCAGCTCCAGCTTCTATCAACTTCTCAGCGCGCACTATATCATCATTGCTTGTTCCAATAGCGGCTGCCACACGTAGTCTTTCTGAATTATCCAAAAGAGCATCTTGATGTTCGTTATGATTAACTTGAAACTGTTTTACCATCATAACTTGCTGAGATTGCTCCTCAATGGCAAAATTGCGATGGATTGTTCCAATACCACCAGAGAGGGCGACAGCAATTGCCATATTGGAGTCTGTAACTGTATCCATAGCTGCAGACATTATTGGTATATTGAGTGTTATATTTTTAGTTAATTTTGTTTTTAAACTAACTTCATTTGGAAGTATGTTAGATTCCTGAGGAACGAGTAGTACATCATCAAAAGACAAGTGCCTCTCTATCAAGTTAGTGTCCATGTTTTTCTAATAATATTTAATGTATGGAGTGGCTAAAAATGCCATATAGCATCTGATATACAAATAACTATTTCAGGCAGACTACTACATCATAATTATAATCGTTACAAGTGATATTATGTATAACATCATATAATCATGCTATAAATATAGATATTTAGGTGCGAATAGCTTGGTTACAATAATTCACCAAGTTCTATTGATTATCTGTTTATGCAAATTGATTCATAATCTAGACCAGCTGCCACCACTTTCTTTAAAAATCCTAAGTGATATCTCGCTTTTAGATGAGAGGGTATCTATATGAAGCCGTGCATATTCTTGTTGAGTAGCTTCATACATAAATATTACTTTTTTGTAACTGCGTGACGTGACTTCTAATATGTTATTCCAGGAAAAAAGCACTTCAAAGCCATTATCATATCCATCCAAAGTATTTGTAACGATTATCTTGCTGTTATCTTGGTAGA
Organism: Candidatus Cyrtobacter comes; assembly: GCF_034470605.1. Classification (NCBI taxonomy): domain Bacteria; kingdom Pseudomonadati; phylum Pseudomonadota; class Alphaproteobacteria; order Rickettsiales; family Candidatus Midichloriaceae; genus Candidatus Cyrtobacter; species Candidatus Cyrtobacter comes. Next base: position 13,076 of record NZ_JARGYT010000003.1, on the reverse strand, counting down.
TAGCTTCATCCTCTATATTAGAATGAGGTATAAAAGAGATGCTTGAATATGACCATAATAAATCATCAAGCATCAGCATCTCATCTCGGCTACTGCATAACAATACAGCCCTAATCGAGCCATGTTCCAGAACCTTTTCTATAAGTTTGAACATGGCTTTTGTTTTCGAAAGTGTATCTAAAATATAAACTGATACTTCCACTAAGAGTGTACTTAAAACGAATTTAGTAACTCTTTTAAGGACTTTGCAATGAGTGTCAACACAGAGCTTACATTGTCAAAGTTATGTATCTCATCAAGGAACTTTTCATACTTAGATAATTTTTGCATATCAAATAATTTTTTTAATTCAATTAGAGAGATGCTCTTTTCATCTTTTAATTTTTTCAACACTAGTCTTACTATTAGTATCCGAATTTCATCAATTTGAGTAATTAGATCCTTCATAGCTTCAGATTCTATATTATTTGAAGATGAGGAGTTCAAATGATAATTAGAGATCCTGTCTATATGTAAAATTTCAGAGATAAGGCCATAGACTTTTGAGGCGACTGTAACACCACAAGCAAGTTCTTCATTTATGGCGCAGATATCAGGTAAGTAGCGGCATGAATACACTAAGCTTAAGCTTTTGCTTATATTCTGTGCAATTTCGAAATTTAGATCTACTTTCTCTAGATCTGTTGTTTTTTGAATTTCAACAGATGTGTCTTTTGCTTTTAAAAGTAAAGTAGGTAGATTGTTTAAGAGGTGAGACTCCTTATTTTTAAGCAAAAATTCTATATTACGCTCGAAGATAGATCTTAATTTCAAAAATAGATGTATTTTTTCTGCTAATTTCAATTCTGAGGCATAAATAGACTCTATTATGTTTTTAGCATCAAATATCTCTAGAATAAACACAAATGCCTTGATTATGTTAATAGGCGCCTCACCATTATCAAGTAATTGATGAAATAGGCAGCATCCCATTATATTCACAAAGCTATTCACCAAGATTGTTGCAAGTATTTCGTTATATAGCTTGTGCGATTCTATCTCATTTGCAAATTTTTCCCTCATTTCAGAAGGGAAGTAAGCTACAACGTGTTTTAGATAATACTCATCTTTTCCAAAATTGGTTCCAGATAAGCTTTCTATAGCAGTATTTTTCGCATATGCGATCAACACTGCTATCTCCGGTCTTGAAAGCGATTTATATTTTGACGCTATTTCATACAATTTGTCATTTTCAGGCAAAAACTCTATTTTTCTATCTAGCTCTTTTCTTTGCTCCAAGTTTTTCATTAGCCATCCATGTTCGTAAATTCTATTTTTTCCCCAATTTTCTTCCACGGATAATAAGAAGTTCTGTCTCTTATTATCTTGTAATACGAGTTCCGCAACCTCATTTGTCATTCTAGCAAGAAGCTTATTCCGCTCACTTAGATTTAGAGAAGCGTTCCTCATTGCGCGTTCCAAGGCAATTTTTATATTAACTTCCCTATCAGAGCAACTTACGCCAGCTGAGTTGTCTATAAAATCAGTATTGATGCCACCGCCATTTCTTGCATATTCTATTCTGCCGCGTTGTGTAAAGCCAAGATTAGCCCCCTCTGCAACAGCTTTGCATCTTAGATCTTTACCATTGATTCTTAGTGAATCATTCGCCCTATCTCCAATGTTTTCATTAGATTCTTCGCTAGATTTAATATATGTACCTATCCCCCCACACCAGAATAAATCAACCGGTGCTTTTAATATTGCCTTAATCAAATCATCTGGAGAAAGTTCATCCGCCTCTATAATAAGTGCTTCTTGTATCTCTTTTGAGATACTTATAGATTTTAGTGATCTTTCAAATACGCCACCACCTTTTGAGATTGAATCCTTAGAGTAATCTGTCCATTTTGATCCTTTCATTTCAAATAATCTAGACCTTTCCCTAAATGATGATGCTGGATCTGGTTTTGGATCAATAAAAATATGTTGATGATTAAATGCGGCTATGAGCTTAAAGTGTTTTGAAAGTAGGAGCCCATTTCCAAATACATCCCCAGACATATCGCCTACTCCGACTGCGGTAAAATCTTGGTTATTAATATTTAAATGAAAAGCATTGCAATGATTTTCTGCTGAGATCCAAGAGCCCCTAGCTGTTATAGCTATTTTTTTATGATCATACCCAGCGGAGCCACCGGATGCAAACGCATCACCTAACCAAAAATTATGTGCTGCAGAAATTTCATTTGCATAGTCAGAAAATGTAGCGGTTCCTTTATCGGCAGCAACAGCTAAATAAGGATCATCATCATCATATCTTTTAACCATCACAGGTGGCGATATCTTATCATCAACTATATTATCTGTTATTCCAAGCACACCGTTTAAAAAGTTTCTATACTGTTTGATTCCCTCTTTATAAAAATCATTGCTGCCATAACTAAGTTTTGGTTTTTTCAATATAAAGCCGCCTTTTGACCCAACGGGAATTATAATACAATTTTTGGTGATTTGAGCTTTTACAAGACCAAGTATTTCAGTTCTAAAATCCTCAGCTCTATCAGACCACCTAATTCCACCCCTAGCAATTCTGCCGCCCCTTAGGTGTATTGCCTCAAAATCTACAGCATAAATGAATATCTCCATAAAAGGCTTTGGGTCTGGTATCTCATTTACTTCACGTGAGCGGATTTTAAATGAAAGGAATTCCTCAGATTCACCGTTATTATTTTTTTTGTAGTAGTTAGTTCTTTTTGTGGCTAAAATTAGGCTGAGATAAAGGCGTAAAACTCTATCATGTTCTATACTTGTTATTTTTTTCAGCATAACGGCTGCCTCTGCAACTATAGGTTTTATATCCTTACTGTTATCTAATGAAAACTTAGCTTCAAAGAGTTGCATAAGTTTTGTAGATGTGAGTGGATTTTCTAATAATGCGGTAATAACAGCGCTTTCGCTATATTTAAAATTAATCTGTTTAAAATATTTGCAATAAGCGCGCATAATAAGAGCTTGTCTCCAGCCTACGCCCGTTGAGAGAATTAATGAATTAAATTTATCATTTTCTATTTTTCTCTTGAATGCCAGAGAGAATGCCTCCTCTAAATTACATTTCAATTCATTAGTGAACATTATAGAAACCTTCATGGAATCCGATACACAGAGCCTGAATGAGTGTATGAAGAAGTTTTCTTCATCAATAAGTTCAACGCGAAATGTTGATGTGTCTGCAACGAAAAACCCCATATTTTCGAGCAAAGGAAGCATCGAAGAAAGGTGGAGTGCAAACTTAGGGGAATAAATTTTCAAACCAAAAAACTTACAGCCGCGCTCTTTGGATTTAGTTATACTAAATTTCACATCTTGCTCTTTTAGTGCAAGCTCTATCATTTTTATATCACATACTGTCTCATCTAGCTCGAATGTATGCGTATATTTTATATCAAAAGCATCCTTGTACTTAAAAAATAAACCATCCACATCTTGAGAGTTGAGCTTTTTCTTTAACTCAGCTAATAGTCCATCATGCCATGAGCTAACCGCATTACTAACAAGGTGTTCTATTTTTTTTCTGTCAAAGGCTTTTCTGTGTGTTTGGTCAGTTTTTATAGTTATCTGAATTCTTGCTATATTCGAATCTCCTATGTGTATATAATGTCTTGAGATGGTACCATTTATTTGTTCACTCAAGATAGCGCATATTGTATTAATTATATCAGATCTAAACTGCGTTCTAGGCATGAAGATCATACATGTAACGAACCTATCCTGAGCTTCTGGTCTTACAAATACCCTAACACCAGGCACTAATGATAATGCAACAACTGCAGATGCAATTTCATATAATTCATCTTCGGGGGAGCGTATAAGATCACTTCTAGGGAAGTTTTCAAGCGCAGTGATTAGTTCTTTTGCATTATGGCTTGCTTCTGGATATCCATATTTTTCAAAGATATTTGAAACCTTCCTACGTATCATTGGTATTTCACGCACGCTCTGATAATACACAGAGGACGTAAAAAAGCCCATAAACATATCTATATTTTTCTCATCTCTCTTCAAATATATGCAATTCATATGTGCCGTTCTGTGCACAACGGACCTGCTTTCAGATTTTTGCAGATGTATTACTCCGTTTTGGCATTTTACAAATGGTATTTCTTCATCTTTATATGTATCAGCTTTCAGGACGCCAAGAACTTCAGACTTATCATATATAAATTTATCAGGTCTTTCTTCAAGTTTTGCGTATCCCAAGAATATAAAATTGTTATCTATTAACCATTTTAAGAAGCCTGAGGTTTCAAATAAAATATTTTGGTTTTCTGGTATAGAATTGGCGCAATATTCTGCTTTTTCTAGCATGGATTTCCAATCTCCTACAGCAAAACTTATACAACTCAATACCTTTTCTATTGCTTGAATTAATAGTTTTTTGCTAGGTAATATAGACCCCTTATTTATAAAAAATTGTGTTATAAGATGTGTAGCCGTACAGTTTTCAACTGGTGATAATGTCACCTCATTGTTAGATTTGCGTATACTTACAAGCTGATGAACAGCAAGATCTACATCAATTGAGTGATTTTTTAGCTCATTGCCTACTGATTCCACTAAGAATGGAATATTTTTATTCAAGATAGTAATAACGGCCCTGTCACAGGTATCAAGTATATCTATCTCCCAACTATTCTCGCTTTCTATAAGCTTAGAAAGATTTTCTACACTTTGCTTTACGCACTCCGGATCCAAAGATTTTAGCTGATCGCTTTGAGTCATCATGTATATAGTCTGGGCAATACTTAAAGTTTTTGTATTTTTGTCCTGGAATAGCTGACCTAAATACGATCTGTTCTTTGTCATAAAATGATTCATAAAGGGCTACTTTAATGCTAAGATATTCTCCAATTATTTCTATAGCAACACCTAAATGAAAATTTGTATAATAGATGGATATGGTATTGTTTTTAGGGCATATTTTTCAATACCATATCTAAGCTGCCCTGCTGGGCAAAATGTATCTGCTTTATACGGTTTTTGTAATGTGATACTTAAGATAATGGAGAAAAAGGAATTTGACCTTATTGTGATAGCTTTAGATTCTGGCAAAAAAACTTTTAGAAACGAGATATTGGATACTTATAAGGCGAATAGAGTTGAGGCTCCTGAAGACCTCAGATTGCAATTTCCATTAATTAGAGAGGCTGCTATGGCGCTTGGAATATGCGCTATTGAGAAGGAGGGATTTGAAGCTGATGATATAATAGCAACCCTTGCTAAAAGAGCCGAAAAGAAGGGATATCGTACTGAAATTATAACAGCTGATAAAGATATAGCGCAGCTTGTAAATGAGAATATTTCGGTTTTTGATCCAATTAAGGAATCAATTATGTCACGCGAGGTAATATTTGAAAAATTTGGAGTATGGCCAGAAAATCTAGCTGATTTTTTTGCTCTTGTTGGAGATGCGAGTGATAATATACCTGGTGTACCTGGTATAGGGCCTAAAACTGCTTCTAAGCTTATAAGTGAATATAAACAACTAGATCTCATATATGAAAAAAGTGATTTAATACAGCCGCTTAGAATACAAAAGATACTGAAAGAAAATAGAGAATCTGCTTATCTTTCTAGAAAGCTAGTTACTTTGATTGAAGATGTTCCGTTAGAGGTTGAGTTAAGTGACCTAACTATCAAAAGGGATGATATGTTGCTTGATGGGTTTTTAAAAAAGTATGGATTTCAATCTATAGCAAGGAGATTAGGGGTAGATTATACTAGATGCCCTGCATCTGAAAAAAAGTTAAAGAAAGCTGAAATTGACGGATCTTTTTTTAATGATTTAGAGCTTGATGGTACAGCATATATTCATATGGATGAGAATGGGCTGTATATAGCTTCTGAAAAATATGAAGCATTATATGAAAATGGAAATTTATTCTCTTTTTTGGGTGTAATTAAGGAGGTATTAGAAGCTGATTACATAAAAAAGATACTTATTGATGCGAAGTGCTTAATAAAAGAGTGTATAGAGGCAAAGATAGATGTGAAGGCTGTGGAGAGTATCGATATCATGGAATATCTCTCCTCACAGACAAAGAAAGAGTATTCATTGCAAAGCCTTTGTGAAAATTATGGCATAGACCCTTCTATACAAATTGGTGTAAGAATTGGAATGCTATATCAGATGGTATTTAAAAACCTTTTTTCTAAAAAAAGCATATATATATATCAACACATAGAAAAGCCGCTGATATTTACACTATGCAGGATGGAGAAATTAGGTATTTGTGTTGATAAGGAGTATTTATCACATCTCTCTGAGAGTTTCTCATCTTCGATAAGTAAATTAGAGGCAAGGATATATGATATTGCTGGGCAAAAATTTAATATAGGTTCGCCAAAACAGTTAGGCCAGGTGCTATTTGAGAAATTATTTGTGGATAAAGGCAAAAAATCTAAGAAAAGTGGCGATTATTCCACAGACCATGAGGCTTTAGAAAAACTTTCTCAAAACGGACATGAGATAGCAGATCTATTGCTTGAGTGGAGACAGCTTACCAAGCTCCTGAATACGTATACTCAGGGGCTGCAGAAAAATATAAATAATGATAGAATTCATACAACATTTGAGATGAAGGCAACATCGACCGGTAGGTTGTCGTCTAAAAATCCAAATCTTCAGAATATACCAATAAGAACTCCAGAGGGTTCCAAAATCAGGGAAGCATTTATTGCATCTGATGGGGGAAATCTAATATCTGCAGATTATTCGCAAATAGAGTTAAGAATATTAGCGCATATGGCTGATATAAAATCTCTAAAAGAGGCCTTTTTATCGAATGCAGATATACATACTAAAACAGCAAGCGAATTATTTGGTATGCCGGAATCTAAAGTTTCTAAGGAGCTGAGGAGAAAGGCGAAAGCAATAAATTTTGGTATAATATACGGAATAACGGCATTTGGGCTGGCAAAAAATGCACAAATTAGTGAATCTGAAGCATCTTCTTATATAAAAGAGTATTTTAAGATGTATCCAGGCATCAAGGAATATATGGATAGGATAGTTCAAGAGGCGGTTGATAATAATTTTGTTAAGAGCCTTTTTGGAAGAAAGTGCTTTATAGCAAATATTCATAGTAGTAATTTTATTGCCAGATCTGCGGCACAAAGGGCGGCTATAAATGCGCCTATACAGAGTACTGCTGCTGATATAATAAAGATAGCGATGCTGAAGATGCCAAACCCAATAAATGAATTCATGTGCCTTCAAATACATGATGAGCTATTATTTGATATTCCTAAAGAAGTATGTAAAGAGTACTCCTATATAATAAAATCAGTTATGGAGAATGCTGTTAAGATATCCGTACCATTGAATGTTGATATTAGAATATCGACATCTTGGGGAGATAGCTAAAAATGAGAAGTTGTATAGATAGAATAAAGTCTTCATTATCACTTTCTTCTTTTGCCTCAGAGAAGTTGCAGCTGAAGAATAAGGGGAGGGGGCAGTTTGTGGCTTTATGCCCTTTTCATAATGAAAAAACACCATCTTTTACAATAGATGATAATAAAGGGTTATATCATTGTTTTGGATGTAATAGGGGGGGGGATATACTATCCTTTTTAATGGAGGTTGATTCTCTCTCATATGGTGATGCGCTAAAAATTCTTTCAAATAGAGCTGGTATAGAGTTACCAAATGAAGAGACTAGCAGTGCATCAAGATTGTTTTTTAGCGTAACAGAGCAACTTTCTGCATTTTATAAAAAATCCCTTTTATCTAGATCTGGTGCATTAAGCTATTTAAAAGATAGACAATTAACTGATAAAATTATTAATTCATATGATATTGGGTTTTCGCCTATATATTCTGAATCCATAAAGTATTTGCTTAAAAATTTCTCTAAGGAAGAGTTAGTTACAACCAAGTTATTTTTAGAAAGGGATGGTAAATTAATAGATCCAATGAGTAATAGGATCACATTTGCTATCCATAATTATAATGGAGAATGTATAGCATTTGGTGGTAGAACTCTGTATGAAGATAAGCAAATTCCAAAATATATTAACTCTCAAGAAAATCCTTTCTTTAAAAAGGGTTATAGTCTTTATGGTATTAGCCATGCGAAAAAATCAATAAAGAAGTTTAAAAAATGTGTGATTGTGGAAGGATATATTGATGTGCTTTCAGCAGCTTCTCATGGAATAATAAATACTGTAGCGCCACTTGGTACTGCAATTAGTATTGAGCAGATAAAAACGTTGTGGAACATGGGCTCAGATGTTGTGCTTTGTATGGATTCTGATAGCGCTGGAATTGAATCTACTAAAAGGATTTGTTCTAAAATTCTGAGTGTAATGAAGCCGCAAAACATACTTAGTATAGCCCTAATAGATGGGGCCAAGGATCCAAGTGAGTTAATTTCAAAAAATGGTGTTGAGGTATTCATTAGGTGCTTAAAAAATGCACAACCACTCTATCAATATTTATTTAGTTCAAATCTAAAAGAGGCAAAATTAGATTCACCACAAGATCGTGCGATTTTTAGAGACCGTATGACTGAACTTGCAAATTCTATAACAGATTATAGTCTTAAAAGTGAATATAGGAAATTTTTTCAGGAAAAATGTTTTCATGAGTTCTTTAAGACTCATAAAAAGGTACAAATGAAAGTTCCGGTCTTCAATCCACAAAATATAGCTAATTATACAGAGGAGGAATTATTTTCGTTACTAATTTCAAATATAGATCTATTAAAAGATGAGCGTGTTTTAAAACATTTTATAGAAATTGAGATAGACGATAAAAATTATCAACATCTAAAATTTATAATTTTAGATAAGTTACAAAATAATAAGGAGTTTTCTCATGAAGATTTTAGTTTTTTATCTAAAAATCTTTCTAAAGAAAGATATATATCTATTGAAAATAGAGCTGAATTTTTAATAAGGTATTTACTGCTGCATTCACTTAATGTAATAAGAAACAAGATAAATTCTGTGAGCTGTGAATTAATTGAGGGTGGGCTTGACTCTAAATTTGATGAGCTTATGCGGCTTAAGTTCCGCGAGAAATCTATAAAGTCCGAGTTAGGTATAATTTAGGTTTATTGGTCTTACTTTTCTATTTGCTATGTCAACTAAAATTGTTAAAAAATTACGTAGATTTCCGGTATCTAAAACCGAAGATAGCATAACTGACCTTAGGGGGAGAGGGGCTGAGCTCGGGTTTGCCAGCGATGATGAGTTGGACCATATATTAGATAATGAGGAAACTGGAAGGGCGACTACTGAGTGCAGTATGGATGATGGAGAGAGTGATGAGCTAATAGAGGGGTTTGTTAGTTCCATTAATTCCATTAGAAGTACTAGTGATGATGATGAGGAGGAATTCGATGATGGTGTGATAAATATCACTGCTGATAGTAGTTTTGATAGCACATATTCGGAAAAAGATAAAAAGGAGAGCACATTAAGAAATGATGATCCTGTAAGGATGTATCTTAAAGAGATGGGTAATAAATCTCTCCTTACAAGAGAAGGTGAGGTTGATGTTGCAAAAAGGATAGAGAAATTTAGGAGGAGAAAAATCAATCTTCTTTTTAGGAATCAGTTTGCCGCAAAAGCTGTGGTAGTTTGGTACAATGGCCTTGTAAGCGATGCAATACCACTTAGAGACATAATAGATATAGATACCGCTTGCTCAAGAGAGATGCATAAAAGGGAGATAAGTAGGGGGCAGGGGCTGGATGGTATTGATGATTTAGACATTAATTCTGAACATAGTGGATCTACTAAAAGGAGGGATGAAAAACCAAGTACTAGGTATGTAGATAGTGAAAGTGATGCTGAAACTGATATTGAAAGTGATGTTGAAAGTGATGTTGGGACTAAAAGGAGGGATGACAAACCAAGTAGTGGGCGTAGGTATATAGATAGTGAAAGTGATGCTGAAACTTCTGCTGACACTGATGATGAGGCTGATATAGATAATGAGGACTATGAGCAAGATCAATCACAATCAGATGATGATGATGATCCAGAATCCCGTTCAGTAGAATCGGAATTTAGGCCTGTTATGATGGAGGCGCTTAGAAATGCAGCTGAGATAAGTGCGGCTATAGTTGAATTATATGATGGTGAGAGGAACGATGAGCGCCTTGAAGATTTAGTAAATAGGCTATCTGATATCCTACTTGATATTGGGATTAATGAGGTAAACATATCAAAATTAATGACCGCCTTATATGATTTAAATAAAAATATTATTAAATTAGAAAGGGGGATAATGGATATAGCTATGGAATATGGTATGAGCAGGGCCATATTCTTAGAAAATTATTTGGATAGTATAGGTGATGAGGAAGAGTCGGATGATGATTTTTTAAGAAATATATCAAAAAAATACCCTAATATTCTTAAGAAAAAAGATCAGGTGTTGCATATAAGGGGTAACCTTAAAAAATTAGCTAAAGAGTTTGGAGTTAATGTACCAAGCTTTAAGCTCACTGCTTTAGAAATTTTAAAAGCAGAGCAAGAGATAAAGAAAGCTAAAAAGGAGATGATAGAAGCTAATTTGAGGCTAGTTATTTCAATAGCAAAAAAATATGCAAATAGGGGGTTGCAGCTTTTAGATCTATTCCAAGAAGGAAATATAGGTTTAATGAAGGCGGTTGATAAGTTTGAGCATCGCAGAGGTTATAAATTCTCTACCTATGCAACTTGGTGGATAAGGCAAGCCATAACACGTTCTATAGCGGATCAAGCAAGGACTATAAGGCTACCTGTACATGTAATAGAAACCATAAACAAAATCCTAAGGACATCTAGGCAGTTGATGCATGATATAGGTAGGGAGCCAACGCCTGAAGAAATAGCTTCTAAGCTAGTTATGTCGATAGATAAGGTAAAGAGGGTTTTAAAAATAGCAAAAGAGCCAATGAGTCTTGAAAATCCTGTAGGTGATGAGGATAGGGGGATGTTAGGGGATTTTATAGAGGATAAAAAAGCGCTTCAGCCACTTGATGCTGCTATATATTCAAATTTAAAAGGTGTTACAAATAGGCTCTTATTTTCATTAAATCATAGGGAAGAGAGGGTCTTAAGGATGAGGTTTGCAATTGGCGTTGATACAGATTATACCCTTGAAGAGGTTGGAAAGCAGTTTGGTGTTACGCGTGAGCGTATTAGGCAGATAGAGGCCAAGGCGCTCAGGAAGCTTCAGAGGCCTAATAGGATAAAAATGCTAAAAGGTTTTAAAAAGGTTTCAGTAAAATGAAAATTTGTTGATGTAAAATCATATGTATCTTAGGTAGTTAAATTACTACTTTTGTGCAGATGATTTTATGCCTTAGCTAAAGCTGTATAAAATGATTACATAATAAGTCATGTTACTGCACTTAACTCATTGATAATTAACCTATTTCAAAGTTAGCTATGTCACTTTTTTATGGCGATTTGGCTATGGTATTGTGTTCTTCTTTCTGTCTCTATTCTTTCAGACCTTAGTCTCTATGGTGTAAAATGGAAAAATAGTTATACTTTGTTGGAAGGGTTTGCGGCAATAAGGATTTGATAAAGAATAGTAGAGCGCAAGAAGATATATAAAGATTATAGCTAGTAGTTGATATTTTATTTAGGGCATTCACTATAGCTGTTTTATTTGAGGTATATAGGTAATACCTCATAATATTATATAGCTATGCTAATTCAGCTTAAATCACTATAGCCTGTTTATTTGAGATTGCATAATACTCCTTGCGTTACAGCGTATTATACCAATTCCCTGTTATAATTTGATATATTATGATTGATAGAAAGAGATATTTTTGATATAAATATAGTCTATAACGATAGACTATATAGGAGATTAATAATGCCAAAAACATCAAAGATTATAGACGAGGTAATGGTACTAAAGGCGGAGAAAGCCTTGAGAAAGCCTTGAGACAGATAAGAGGTGGTGGAGTTGCAGCATTGAGGTGAAAAGCAATAATCGCCTCAAGTAAGCATGGTCTTAAAAAGTAGCAGAGGTGTATGACATAAGCAGAGGTTCCCTACATAGATGGATCGCATTGTTTAGAGATAAAGGCGCTCTTGGTATTGAGAACATAGGCAAGCCGCCAAGATCAAAATTAAGCTGAAGAGGTGGCTTTTTGGATAAATGAGGATAGGCGCCCATTACTATTAAGAAATTTAAAATATTAATCAAAGAGAGATATGATATAGGAAAATCTAGTATTCATAGAATGCTTCAAAAACTTTGCTTTAATCACATTACTGGACGAAAAAGGCACTATAAATCAGATCAATCTTCTCAAGAAGAATTTAAAAAAAAATCTACAAGAGGTACATAAAGAAAGACCAAATGTACCAATCTACTTCTGTGACGAGTCTAGATTCGGTACTCACGCAAAACATGGACTTGGATGGTTTAAAAAAGGTAGTAGAACAGCTGTAGAACAGCTATAGCTACAAAATTAGGTTTTAAGTCATTTTATCTTTATTCTGCTACAAATCATAAAACAGGAGATGCTTTTAGTCTGATCATTTCCAATGTTGATAAACAATGTATGCAAGTTTTTATTGAAGAATTTGCAAAGCATGTAAAAGAAAATATCATTCTAGTGATGGACGGAGCTGGGTGGCACAAAGGTCTAAAGATACCAGGTAATATCGAGATTCTATACTTATCTCCATACAGTCCAGAACTTAATCCAGTAGAGAGATTATGGCAATATATAAAAGCCGCCGGTGCTAAAAAATAAAGTTTACAACTGTTTAACAGAACTTGAGGATTCTGTTATAGATTTTGTCAACACTATCCCTACAAAAACTATACTGTCTATCTGTAATTGTTCATATATCTAATTATAACGGGGAATTGGTCTTAGCTATGCTAATTTAACTTAAATAACTATCTATAGCTAATCCGTTATAAAATGTCATGCTAATTTTGATAAAAATGATATAAATGCTATATAAAGAAAAAATGTCATATCCAATAGAATTTAGAAAGAAGCTAATGAAGTTAAATGAAGAAGGGATGACATATGAAGCCATTAGTTTCAGATATACTGTTTCAG
>NZ_JARGYT010000002.1:0-36775 GCF_034470605.1 Candidatus Cyrtobacter comes | reverse complement strand
AGGATACCTAAAGGACCATTTACCTTCAAAATCCAGTAAAGCCTGCATGGCGGATTCTTCATTTTTTGCTGTATATATGAGCTTTAAATCCGATGTAACCTCTTTATAATGCTTATAACTCACCAATTTTAGGCTGTTTCTATGAACTATACATAGCTGTACTATGGTTTTAGGGAATGTAGCATTAATGGCATCGGGAAATCCAGTAAGACCATCACAGAGCAGGCTATAAGTATATCTTTAACACCCCTGTGTTTGAGCTCATTGAGGATAGACAGCCAAAATTTTGCGCCCTCAGTCTCACAACCATAAGCCTAAAACATCCTTTTTACCCTCCATATTAAACCACATCGCTATATAAGCTCTTGTTAATTATATGCTTTCCATCCCTTACCTTTATAACCATAGCATCAAGATATAGTATTGGATAAATTGCCTCTAATAGCCGCCCCTTCTAACTTCATCTATTACTGCATCTGTTACATTGGATACAAGCTCGGGGCCGACATCTACATTATACATCTATTCAAGATGAGACTGTATGTCCCTGACGCTCATGCCCCTTTTAGTACATTGATAATATTTGCTGATCAAATCCTTTAAAGTGCCTTTGTCGCTTTGGGATAAGCGTAAAACTTCCATCCCTATCTCTTGCTGTCTTAATCCCCAGTTCTCCGTTATCTATCAATAGCTTCTTGCTACCATAACCATTGCGATAGTTGCCATCTTTACTCTTCTCATGCTTCTCTGTTTGAAGGTGATAATCCAGTTCTGCTGACATTGCCCTTTCCAGTATCATCTTCTTCATTTCATTTATCATCTCCACTGGATCGCTACCAGATTTTAGCATTGCATCTATACTATCTGATATTGGATATTTGCTATTATTGTCTTTCTTGCTCATTATTTTAAGATATAAATCGTTAAACGTTATATTCTAGCTTAACAACTTACACACTTACCTTGACGCCTCCCATTAGGATGCTTTGCGCCACCTATTTTTCCATAAGCATTTACTAGATCTAAACTTTTCCTATAGACGTAATGCCTAATAACTAATTTATATCTACTTTATCAAGTAAAAATGTTATATTTTTAAAAACCACTTCTATACTAGCGTCCGCATCTACTTCTAAAAATCTCTTCCTACCTCTATAGAACTCTATAAGTGGAAATGTCTGCTCTTGATATATCTTAATCCTATTTTTTATATTTTCCTTCTCATCATCATCTCTATAGATAAATTTTTTACAACCGCACCTAGTACAGCCGTTAATCTTAACTAGCTGGTTAAGACTTTCATGAAATATATTACCACATGCTGAGCACAAAAATCGTCCCAAAATCCTGCTCGCTAATCTTTCCTTATCCACAACAAGATATATTATAAATATATCCTCGAAACATCCAATTTTCTTTAAAAGCAAATCTAAATAGACAGCCTGATTTAATGTCCTTGGAAATCCATCTAATATGAATCCTTTTTTACAAGATTCGGACCTTATCCTCGCTTCAACTATAGCTTCTACAACTTCATCAGGCACCAAACCACCAGTACGCATTATTTGCGCAACCCTAGCACCTATTTCACTATTATTTTCCATTTCATGCCTAAGGACCTCGCCTGTAGAAAGCTTTGGTATTTCATAATGATCCGAAAGAAGCGCACTTTGAGTACCTTTCCCAACTCCCGGCATGCCAAAAAGTATAAATTTCATCTCAAACCTGTAAAAATTGCTCCACCCTTCTTATACATATGGGAATATTTTTTAAACAAGAAATGAGTTTGTATCTTTGATGTAACATCAATTACTACATTGATAACTATCAAAAGACTTGTACCACCTAAATAAAATGGCACAGAGTAACTAGACATCAATATCTCAGGAACAACACAAACTACTGATATATATAAAGCCCCTATAACAGTAAGTCTAGTTAAAACATAATCTATATAAGATGCAGTTTGCGTACCAGGTCTTTTATTAAGAAGAATAGCTCCGGATTTTTTAAGATTTTCTGCAGTCTCATCAGGGTTCAATACGATAGCTGTGTAAAAAAAGCAGAAGAAACATATTAACCCAGTAAACAACATAACATACAAAGGCTTACCGTGGGAAAGATTTTGAGATATAAACAACTTTAGCCACGAATCATCATTTGATATAAAATTGGAGATTGTAATAGGAAATAAAAGTATTGAACCCGCAAATATAGGCGGTATCACACCTGCTGTGTTTATCCTAAATGGCAGATACGTATCATCTGCCGCAAAAATCTTATTTCCTACTTGCCTTCTAGGATATTGAACAGCTAACCTACGTTGTGATTTCTCCACGTATATGATTAAAAAAACCAATAATGAGATAAAAAACACTATAGATATCAATGAAAAAACATCCATTGAGCCTAATCTTGTCATCTCAAATATGGAAACTATAGCAGATGGTGCCCCAGACACTATACCTGAAAATATTATTAAAGAACTTCCATTACCTATTCCACGAGAAGTTATATAGTCACTCAAGTGTACTACAAACATAGAACCACCAAGCAATGTAAGAGTAGCAATTATCCTAAAGCCCATACCAGGCTCAATTACTATACTTGTCGCCAGGGTAGCAGACATTGATTCCATACCAACAGCCATGCCATAACCCTGAAAGAGAGCTATAAAAATAGTCAAATATTTAGTATATAAATTAATTTTTCTTCTCCCCATTTCCCCTTCTTTCTTCATCTTTTTCAACCCCTCAATTACTGAGGAAAGAAGCTGTATAACAATCGAAGCCGTGATGTATGGCATTATATTTAATGCAAACACAGACATCCTACCTAAGGCGCCACCAGTTAACATATTCAACATGCCAAGTACCCCGCCTGAGTGATGCTCCATTGCTCCTGAGAATGCAACAACATCAATACCAGGTAATGGAATATAAGTACCTAACCTATAAAAAAAAAGAAAAATTAAAACAAAAAAAACACTCCTTAAAAGCCCGGAATCTGCAGATACATCACCATCGTTTGCAGAATCTTCCCTTTTTGCACGCTTATTGAGCCTGTTTAACGATGCCATCTATACTATTATATTATTTCCACAACACAACCAGATTTTTCAAGACACTCACGAGCGCCAGAACTTATAGCAGATAGCATAACCCTTGAAAGCCCAGATAACTTATCAGAAGATCCTATAAGCTTTAAAGATTTTGCAGATTTTCTAAGCTCACCCGCTTTTATTAATAAATCTATGCTCAATTCTGTACTTAAAACACCATTTAAAACAAGCTTTTCTACAGTAGAGAGAGAAAGCACATCAAACTTCTTTCTGGTAAAATTATTAAAACCTCTCTTTGGTAACCTCCTATATAATGGAGTTTGCCCACCTTCGAATAATGGACTTATAGAACCACCAGCTCTTGCTGTTTGGCCTTTACCACCTCTACCAGCAGTTTTACCTTTTCCAGATCCTATACCCCTACCAACTACCTTTCTCGATTTTCTTGAACCTTCTTTAGGTTTGAGAGAATTTAACAAACTCATAATAAATCAAAACTATAAAAATACTAAAACTAACCCCTTTTACTTTTTTTTGTAGTAAAAACTTCAGCCACCTTCTTGCCACGCTTTGCCGCTATATATCTTGGCGATCTTATAGTCTTAATCCCATCTATTGCTGCTCTTGTATAATTATGAGGATTAGTTGAACCTATTGATTTTGCAACAATATCTTTCGCGCCCCAAAGCTCCAATATAGAACGGAGAGGACCACCAGCTATGATGCCTGTACCAGATGGGGCAGGCTTAAGCTTAACCCTAGCAGAACAAAATTTAAAGCAAACTTCATGATGAAGAGTCTTTCCATCTTTCATTGGTATCTTAATCATATTCACCCTAGCAAGACGGGAAGCCTTTTCCATAGAATCAGCAAGCTCTGAAGCCTTACCAAACCCTATACCAATTTTACCTTTACCATCTCCGGCAGCAACCATTACAGAAAAAGAAAATCTTCTTCCGCCCTTAACCACCTTAGTACAACGAGCCACATGTACAAGCTTTTCTGATATATCAGAATTATTACTCTTAGAAGCCTTCAACATAATATCACAATAAACTAAAATCTAAGACCAGCCTTCCTTGCAGAATCAGCAAGAGCTTTGATACAGCCATGATATTTATAACCACCACGATCAAAAACAACCTCATTAACCCCTTTTGCAATTGCATTTTTCGCTATCACATCACCGAGCCGCTCAGCAGAAGAAGCATTAGCAACAACACCACTAAACTCCTTAGAGAGCGTAGAAACGGCCGCCAGTGTCACCCCCTTACTATCATCTATTACCTGCACATAGATATGCTTGTTAGACTTATACACAGAAAGCCTACATTTATCACCAGAAACACTACTTAACTTATGCCTGGTCCTATTTTTTCTTCTTATTGAATTCGCTAACTTAGACATAAAACAAAAATAAATAAAACCTACTTCTTTTTCCCCTCTTTTCTAAGGACTTTCTCATCCCCATATATAACACCTTTGCCTTTATAAGGCTCTGGAGGCCTAAACCCTCTTATTTCAGCAGAAACAAGCCCAACCTTTTGCTTATCTGCACCAAAAACAAGAATCGAAGTAGGAGTCTCACAACTTATCTTGATATCGTGCGGAATTGGATAAGCTATATCATGACTGTAACCCAATGAAAGGAACAGAACAGAACCCTTTATTTGAGCCTTATAACCAACGCCAACTAAATTCATCTTTTTTGACCACCCCTTGGAAACACCGATAACAGCATTGTTTACAAGACTCCTTACAAGCCCCCAAAGCCTCCGTTCATCTGTTTTTAAGGAAAATTTCAACTCACTATCAACAATAGAATAATCAAGATGCTCCCCAAAATATGGAAGATTTATAGAACCAATAGGACCAGACACAGAAATACTCTTGTCAGAAACACTTAAAGAAACAGCGCTTGGCAGCGCTATAGGAGCTTTCCCTGTACGAGACATAAAAATATTAAAAAACTCTACACAAAACTTCTCCTCCCAGACCAAGCTTTCTAGCCATACGATCAGAGACTACCCCAGCAGAAGTAGATAAAACGGAAATACCAAGACCACCATACATCTCTTTTAAATTTGCAATCGATGTATAAAACCTACAACCAGGCTTAGAAACTCTAGTTATTTCCGATATCACAGGGGAATCCCTGTAATACTTTAAATCAACTTTTAAAAACTTCGGATAAGAAGATGATTCAACTTCAGAAAAACTCCTTATATACCCTTCTTCCAAAAGAACACCGAGCAATGCCAAAATCATCTTGGACTTTAACACCAACACACCACCTTTACCAGCACGCTGAGCATTCCTTATTCTTGTTATAGAATCAGAAACTAAATCGTTAACAAACATAAAAATATACAAATCACCAACTAGCTTTCCTCACACCAGGCATCTGCCCAGCGAGGGCAAGAGACCGTAATACTATCCTTGAAACACCAAAAAATCCATAATATCCAGCAGATCTACCACTAACATTACACCTCTTCTTAGACCTACACGGAGATGAGTCTCTTGGCATCTTTGCTAGCTTCATCGAAGCTTTAAAACGCTCCTCAAGAGTCGCCTTCTTATCTCTAGCTATACTCCTAATCTCAGACCTCTCAACCAGATACTTATGATAAACAGAAATTTTAGATAAATTTCTCTCCACAACACTTTTTTTTGGCATAACCTATTAAAATCACAACTATATTATAAACGGTACATTAAACGCCTGGAGCAATGCCTTAGCTTCTTCATCGCTCCTAGAACTAGTTACTATAACTATATTCATACCACGAGTAGCACTAACATTATCATACTCTATCTCTGGAAATACCATCTGCTCCTTTAATCCTAAAGCAAAATTGCCATTACCATCAAATTGAGCCGCCCTCATTCCTCTAAAATCTTTTATTTGAGGAAAAGCTATATGTACAAGACGATCGATAAACTCGTACATCATTTTTCTCCTAAGCGTAACCTTACACCCGACAGGCATGCCTTTTCTTAATTTAAAGGCGGCTATCGATTTCTTGGCTTTCGTAACAACAGGCTTTTGACCGGTTATTAAGAAAAGTTCCTCACAAGCCTCTGCCACATACTTTGCATCCCCTAACTGAGAACCAAGCCCCATACTGACAACGACCTTTTCAAAGGCGGGAACAGACATCAAATTCTTCTTACCAAGAGCCTTGGCCAAAGAAGGCCTTACCTCATCACAATATTTCTGATATAACCTAGCTTTATTCATAAAAATTAACTAAAAATCTGCCCTGATTTTTTATAAAACCGCGAGCTAGTACCATCCTCTAAAATCCTAACCCCAACCCTAGTAGCCTTACCAGTAACAGGATCTATATGAGAGAGATTAGAGATATGTATACCAGCAAGCTTCTCTATTTTACCACCTTCTGGGTTGATACGACTAGGCTTAGAATGCTTTAAAACAATCCCAACACCATCAACAACTGCCCTATCATCCCTCAAAATCTTCAAAACAACCCCGCTCTTTCCTTTCGAGGAACCAGCCCTGACTAAAACTTTATCACCTTTCTTAAATTTCCTCATAATCAATAAAAACGACTAAACAATCTCAGGCGCCAAAGAAAGAAGCTTTGAAAACCCCCTCTTCCTCAATTCAGTAGGCAATGGACCAAAAACCCTAGTTCCAACAGGCTCGCCTTGTTTATTTAAAAGAACAGCGGAATTAACATCGAACCTCAATATGCTACCATCTTTCCTTTGAACTTCTTTCTTAGTCCTTACAAGCGCAGCTCTAAAAACATCTCCTTTCTTTACCTTCGAAGATGATGATGAAAGCTTTATTACGGAAACAACTATAGTATCACCTATACTTGCAAACATCTTTTTAGCACCACCAAGAACCTTTACACATCTCAAAATTTTAGCACCCGAATTATCAGCCGCCTCAAGTTTTGACCCCATCTGTATCATAAAAATCCTAAAACCAAAAATTAACGCTGATCAGCAACCCAGCACTTACGCTTCGAGATAGGAGCGGACTCTGATATCCAAACCTCATCACCGACCTTATACAACCCTCCTTCATCGTGTACAAGATATTTCTTACTTCTTGATACAATTTTTTTATATTTAGGGTGACTAACAGTCCTAGAAACTAAAACCGAGATAGTTTTAGTAGAACTACATTTCACAACCACCCCATGTAATCTTCTTCTCATTTCCTTCTTTGATTTAAAATAGTAAACAATCTAGCAACATCCCTTTTTATCATTCTCATTCTTGAAATATTCTTAACTTCAGACATAACCTTTGAGAATCTAAGATTCATATGCTCTCTTTTAAGCTCACCTATGCGCACCAACAACTCCTTATCAGGCAAGGCCTTTATTTCATCGATTTTCATTAGATATCACCACCAATTTTTTCAACAAATTTAGTTTTTACAGGCAACTTAGCAGCAGCTCTCTCAAAAGCACCAGCGGCTTGATCTTTCGTCACACCAGAAAGTTCAAATAAGATTCTACCACATTCAATTCGAGCACCCCAAAATTCTACAGAACCCTTACCGCTACCCATCCTGACATCAGCAGGCTTTTTTGTAACAGGAAGATCAGGAAAGACCCTAATCCAGAGCTTGCCAGCCCTCTTTAAATAATTGTTTATAGCTTTACGAGCAGATTCTATCTGCCTAGCAGTTAAGCGAACACAACCAATAGCTTTTAACCCATATTCACCGAAAGCAATCCGAGCCCCACCTTTTGTAATGCCCCTAACCCTTCCTTTAAAAGCTTTTCTATATTTAGTTTTTTTAGGAGAAAGTATCATAAAATTTAGTTAGAAGAATGATCTTTTTTAGCACCTCTTGCTATCCACACCTTTAGTCCTATGGATCCATAAACGGTATGGGCTATCGCAAAGCCATAATCAATAAAAGATCTCAGCTCATGCAAAGGTATGCGCCCCTCACTATACCACTGAGACCTTGCTATCTCGGCCCCAGCTATTCTACCACTTATCTTCACCTTAATACCTTCGGCACCCATGCGCATAGCAGCTTGCATAGCACGTTTTGCCAATTTTCTGAAAGAAACTCTCTTCTCAACTTGAGATGCAATACTCTCTGCAACTAAAGTTGCATCTAATTCCACCCTCTTTATTCCCTCTATATTGACAGAAACTTCCCTAGATACTACCTGCTCAGCAAAAGACTTAATTTTAGCTATATCCCTACCCTTACTTCCTATAATAACACCTGGCCTTGCCGCCTTAACTGTTAGACGAACTTTACTCGCGACACGCTCTATATGAACAGAGCTAACACCAGCAGAACGAATATTCTTCTTAACATATTCCCTTATTTTCAAATCTTGTAAAAGATTTTCTGAATAATCCTTACTACCAGCATACCAAGAAGCAGACCATTCAGAAGATATGCCAAGACGAAAGCCTATAGGATGTACTTTTTGACCCATTTATAAACACATATAATACAAATACTATTTTTCAGCAACCAATATAGATATCATGCTCCTAGACTTTTCAATTCTAGACGCCCTACCACGCGCCCTAGCATGAAACCTCTTCATAGTAAAAGATTTCCCCACCAAAACCTCTTTTACATACAAACTATCTATATCCATTCCATGATTATTCTCAGCATTAGAGATTGCAGACTTAAGCAGCTCATATATATATTTAGCTACCTTTTTTCTACAATACTGCAACTGTATCAGCGCAGCAGAAGTATCCTTCTTTCTAATCAAATCTGCTACTAAATTAATTTTTTGCACACTAGATGGTACATGAAAACTCCTAGCTTTACAAAAAGTCTTATCCAAATTTTCTTTCATAATAAATAAACCTACTTACCTTTCACAGCTTTTCTATTTCCAGAATGGCCTTTAAAAGTCCTAGTATGAGAAAACTCACCTAATTTTTTACCAACCATAGACTCTTTAACAAGAACAGGTATGAATTTCATCCCATTATGCACCGCAAACGTCAGATTAACAAAACTAGGAAGTATAGTAGACCTCCTAGACCACGTCTTTATAACAGAACGAGAACCTGAAGCCAAAACTTTTTTCACCTTCTCATACAAATGAGAATCCGTAAAAGGCCCCTTCCAAATCGATCTTTTTCCCATAACAACTATAACATATATAAACTATCTCTTAGCATGACGAGAACTCACTCTCCACTTATCAGTGCGGCTATTATTTCTTGTCTTTTTACCTTTTGTAGGCTTACCCCAAGGAGTAACAGGATGCCTACCTCCAGAAGTTTTACCTTCACCACCACCATGCGGGTGATCTATAGGATTCATAGCAACACCTCTAACCTTAGATCTTCTACCTAACCACCTCGTGGCCCCAGCCTTTCCCAATTTTATATTTTTTATATCAGCATTAGAGACTTCGCCAACAACAGCGCTACAATCACTGGATACATATCTAACCTCACCAGATGGAAGCTTCACCATAGCAAGCCCGCCGCTTTTATTCATCAATCTAGCACAAGTACCAGCAGACCTAACTAACTGGGCACCTTTTCCAGGTTTTAGCTCTATATTATGTACAAATATACCTGCTGGTATATATTTCAACGGCATTGCATTCCCAACCTGGATCTGAGATCCAACCTCGCCAGAAGAAACAGTATCTCCCTCCTTTAAACCTTTTGGACAAATGATATATGAGAGACCATCAGTATCAACACACTTCACTAAAGCTATAAGAGCAGTCCTATTTGGATCATATTCTATCCTTTGCACAACCCCGCGGGTAAAAGAAGATCTATTAAAATCAATTTTTCTATATTTCCTTCTATGCATAGAGCCCCTAGCTCTTACAGTTACCCTACCTAGTGAATTTCTACCACCAGATGACCTAATACCCTCCACAAGAGATTTTTCCGGATCCCCCTTCCATAGAGAAGATTTAGATATATAGACCTTCTGTCTCTGCCCAGCCGTTACAGAACCCTTTCTCTTTAAAACCACCATTTCTTCACTTTAAATTAATACATTAAGCTTTATTTAAAAGCATCTATAGAAAAACCCTTCTCCAGAGTCACTATAGCTTTTTTATTACTCTTGCTTTTCCCCCGAACGCCTTTAAAATTCCTAGGCTTAGGCACCCCATTAATAATATTGATTTTTTTAACTTTTACATCAAAAAACTTCTCTATAGCAACTTTAATCATCTGCTTATCTGAAGATTGATGTACAAAAAACGAATATTTCAAAAATAGGTCAACACCTTTAGCAGCCTTTTCCGTAACAACAGGACGCTGTATTATATCTTGATAAAACTTCATTATTTTAACCTTTGTTCTATTTTTTCTAAAGAAGACAATGAAATTAGTAACTTTTCATGTCTCACTATATCTAGCACATTCAGTCCCTCCACCTTAATTAGATCAGTTTTATGTAAGTTAGCCACAGATTTACACAACTTATGATCGAAAAAAGAATCCACGATCAAAACATCGCTACCAAAAAAAGAGATTTTACGCTTTACACCAGATGAACTATACGAATCACCCAAAGGAGCAAAATCATCTATTATAAACAATCTACCCTCCTTTAAATAATGAGATAAAGACATTTTAAGCGATAATTTTCTCAACTTTTTATTAAGGGAGAATTCATGATCTCTCTTATGCGGCCCAAATATTATAGCACCACCCCTAAATTGCGCCCTTCTATTAGAACCATGTCTAGCACCTCCGGTACCTTTTTGCCTATATATCTTTCTTGTAGAGCCCTCAACATCAGCAACAGTCTTGGTGCTATGATTTCCGGACCTCCTCTTGGCCATCTGCCATCTTAAAACTTCATGAATAATATCATACCTAGGCTCTATAGAGAAAATCGAATCTTCAAGAAAAACCTCCCCTCTCTTTTCACCCGTTATATCTAAAACTTGATAATTCATATAATTAACTTACCTACGCATTAAGAAAAGGTTTCTTTACAGAGTCCGTAACAAACAACAAGGAATGTCTATGACCTGGAACGGACCCCATCACAACCAACAACCCTAACTCCTCATCTATCTCAAATACAGAAAGATTTTGAGAGGTTACATTCCTATCACCCATATGACCACTCATCTTCTTACCCTTGAACACCCGCCCAGGATAAGCTCTATTACCAGTCGAACCATGAGATCTGTGCGAAACGGAAACACCATGCGAAGCCTCTAAACCAGCAAAATTATGCCTTTTCATAGAACCGGCGAATCCCTTACCTATACTAGAGCCAGATACATCTATAAAAGAACAACCTTTAAAAGATGAAGCATCAACCTTATCACCAACTTTATAAGAATGTAAATTGGATAAGAATCTCAACTCTTTTAATTTAAGCTTCTTTCCAAATTTATATTTCAGCACAGCGGCACTATAACCATGTTTCTCATGAGTTTTCATAGAACAAATCTCAGAATCCAAAACCCTTAAAACAGTCACTGGAATCGAAGAACCATCATTAGAAAAAACTTGAGACATCCCAAGTTTCTCAACCGGACAACCTATATTAGCCATTAGAATTTACCCCATAACCACCATCAGAAGAAGCTTTTATCTCTACATGAACACCAGAAGCTATATCAAGCTTCATCATTGCATCCACAGCCTGAGGCGACGCCTCAACTATCAAAAGCCTCGAATGATATATAATCTCAAACTGTTCCCTGGATTTTTTATCGATACTAGGAGCCCTATTAACCGTAAATACTTTACGTTTACTTGGTAGCGGAATCACACCTCTAACCCTAGACCCAGCCCTGAGAACAGTATCCACTATCTCGCAAACAGATGCATCAAGAACCCTATGCTCAACAGCTTTTAACTTTAATCTAATTTTCTGCTGCATTACTCTAATATCTCAGAAACAACACCAGCCCCAACAGTCCTACCACCCTCTCTGATGGCAAATCTCAACCCATTAGTCATAGCAATAGGAGAAATAAGCTCAACCTCCATTTCAGCATTATCACCAGGAAGAATCATCTGTACACCATCTTTTAACTTTACAGAACCCGTCACGTCTGTTGTTCTAAAATAGAACTGAGGCCTATAATTAGAAGCAAATGGTGTATGCCTCCCCCCCTCTTCTTTTGTCAAAATATATACCTCACAACGAAACTTATGATGTGGCTTAATACTACCAGGCTTAGCTAAAACATGCCCACGCTCAACCTCACTTCTATCTACACCTCTAAGCAAAATTCCAACGTTATCACCAGCTTGACCAGCATCAAGTTGTTTTCTGAACATTTCTATCCCAGTACAAACAGTCTTCTTAGTAGAACCAAGACCCACTATCTCTATCTCTTCACCAACAGCAATACGCCCCTCTTCAATTCTACCAGTCGCAACTGTACCACGACCAGATATGCTCATAACATCTTCTACAGACATCAAGAATGGCTTGTCAAGCTCCCTAACAGGAACCGCAATATAATTATCTACCGCCTTAATTAATTCAAGTATTGCACCTTCTCCAATACCAGACAAATCACCCTCCAAGGCCTTAAGAGCAGAGCCCTTTATCACAGGTGCATTATCACCATCAAAACCATACGCACTTAACAAATCCCTAATCTCCATCTCAACAAGCTCGAGCATCTCAGGATCGTCCACCATATCCACCTTATTTAGAAACACAACTATACTAGGTAGACCAACTTGCCTAGCTAAAAGTATATGCTCCCTTGTCTGTGGCATAGCACCATCAGTAGCACTAACAACGAGTATAGCACCATCCATCTGAGCAGCACCAGTTATCATGTTTTTTACATAGTCTGCATGCCCAGGACAATCAACATGACCATAATGCCTAGACTCACTTTCATACTCAACATGCGCAGTATTAATCGTAATACCCCTCTTCTTTTCTTCAGGAGCCGTGTCTATCTGATCATAAGACTTGTTCTGCGCCATACCCTTTTTTGAAAGCACAAAAGTAATAGAAGCAGTTAACGTAGTTTTTCCATGATCAACGTGACCTATAGTACCCACATTCATGTGAGGCTTGTTACGCTCAAACTTACCAACAGCCATATTTAAAACCTAAAATAAAATAACAAACTAAAGTTTAGAAATCACCTCATCAACAATATATTGAGGAGCATGTTCATAATGAGAAAATTGCATAGTATACTGAGCTCTACCCTGACTCATAGATCTCAAGGTATTGATATAGCCAAACATACTAGCCAAAGGAACCTTGGCGGATATAACTTGTGCATTGGCCCTTAATTCCATACCACAAATTTGACCACGTATACTATTAAGATGCCCTATTACATCACCCATAAATTCCTCAGGAGTTATAACCTCCACAAGCATTATAGGCTCAAGCAACTTAGGAGAAGCTCTCATCGCACCATCCCTAAATGCAGCTTTTGCAGCAAGCTCAAACGCCAAGGAACTAGAATCCACCTCATGATAAGCGCCATCTAAGAGCGTAGCTTTAAAATCAAGCAACGGATAACCGGCCAACACACCATTCTTACTAATCTCCCCTATACCTTTCTCCACCGCAGGTATATACTCCTTAGGAACACTACCACCAACAACCTTACTCTCAAATTTATACCCACTACCAGGCTCAAGTGGCTCAAAGAGGATTTTTACCCTCGCAAATTGCCCCGCACCACCAGTTTGCTTTTTATGAGTATAATCTATCTCATAACCCTTCGTTATAGTTTCGCGATACGCAACTTGAGGAGCACCGATATTGGCCTCAACCTTAAATTCTCTACGCATTCTATCCACTATTATCTCTAAGTGGAGCTCGCCCATCCCAGATATAATAGTCTGATTGCTTTCTCTATCAACCTTAACCCTCAAAGAAGGATCTTCCGAAGCTAGTTTTGATATAGCAACAGCCATCTTATCTTGATCAGAAGAGGTTTTTGGCTCTATGGCAATCTCTATAACAGGCTCAGGAAAATCCATTTTTTCCAACAATACCGGAAAATTAGTTGAGCACAATGTATCACCGGTTGTTGTATACTTCAACCCAGCCAAAGCAACTATATCACCGGCCGTAGCAGACTTTACATCTTCTCTACTAGCAGCATGCATCAAAAGTATACGGCCAACTCTCTCTTTTTTATCTTTTGTAGAATTAAGAACACCAGAACCAGATTCCAATTTACCTGAGTAAATTCTTATAAAAGTCAATGATCCAACGAATGGGTCATTCATAACCTTAAATGCAAGAGCAGCGAAATCACCAGCATCGCTAGATTTAACACTAACCTCAGCCCCATTTAAGACACCTTTAGCAGACGGTATATCAACCGGACTAGGCAAATACTCAATAACAGCATCCAACAAAGGCTGAATAGCCTTATTTTTAAAGGCACTACCACACAACACAGGTACGAACGCACCGGATATAACCCCCTTCCTTATACAGCCGACTAAAGCCTCATTAGAAACCTCACCAGAGGCAAGATATTCCTCCATAACTTCATCATCAGTTTCAACAGCAGACTCTACCAACCTCGCCCTATATTCTTTTGCTTTTATCAAGAGGTCCTCAGGAATTTCAGTAACCTGATATTCAACACCAGCACCATCCCAAACCAACGCATTCATCGAAACAAGATCCACAACCCCCCTAAACTCAGCCTCAGCACCTATAGGCAACTGGACAACTAAAGGGTTGGCCCCAAGCCTATCTTCTATCATAGATACGCACTTGAAGAAATTAGCACCAGTTCTATCGAGCTTATTCACAAAACACATCCTAGGCACGCCATATTTATCAGCCTGCCTCCACACAGTTTCTGATTGCGGCTCAACACCGGCAACACCATCGAAAACAGCTATAGCACCATCCAAAACCCTAAGCGACCTCTCAACCTCAATTGTAAAATCCACGTGCCCAGGAGTATCTATTATATTTATCCTATGCCTCCTACTTGATCTTTTTGAATACTTCAAAGACTGAGGCTCCCAATAACAGGTAGTCGCGGCAGACGTTATTGTAATACCTCTCTCCTTTTCCTGCTCCATCCAATCCATGGTAGCCTCGCCATAATGAACCTCACCCACCTTATGAGATTTACCTGTTAGATACAGAACCCTCTCAGTAAGTGTAGTCTTGCCAGCATCTATATGGGCCATTATGCCTATATTTCTATACTCAGATATAAAAGTAACAGATGACATAAACAAACCTAGAAAGCATAACGAGCAAAGACTTTATTGGCCTCAGCCATTTTATGCCTCTCCTCTTTCATTTTAACAGCCCCCCCCCTTACCAGAGTAGGCATCGAGCATCTCACCAAACAGCCTCTTGGCCATACCCTTTTCAGACTTTCTTGATTTGGCAGAAGAAACTAAAAACTTCAAAGCAAGTGTAACAGACCTCTCAGGCCTCACTTCAACAGGAACCTGATAAGTAGCACCACCTATTCTTTTTGAAGACACCTCCAAAATAGGCCTCACATTCTCAACAATCTTCTCAAAAATCTCCATAGCGTCGCA
This sequence comes from Candidatus Cyrtobacter comes, assembly GCF_034470605.1. Classification (NCBI taxonomy): domain Bacteria; kingdom Pseudomonadati; phylum Pseudomonadota; class Alphaproteobacteria; order Rickettsiales; family Candidatus Midichloriaceae; genus Candidatus Cyrtobacter; species Candidatus Cyrtobacter comes. The sequence goes on along the minus strand of NZ_JARGYT010000002.1, from coordinate 21,225 downwards.
TTTAAGCTTTTCAGCAAGCTGCGCTATAGCATAATAAACAATCTTCTCAGCAATGGACTTTTTACCACAGGTAGTCACAACATTTATAAATTTTGCGACCACAGGATGACCATAAATAGGATCAGGTAACACCTGCCTTCTCTCTGCTGCTCTTCTACGGGACATAACTTACCATTTAACTATCATACTGAAGATTTTTTTGCCCCATATCTGGAGCGAGCTTGTTTCCTATTCTTGACGCCTTGCAAATCACCAACAGAAGCATTACGCACTGCGGTATACCTAACACCAGGAAGATCTTTCACCCTACCACCTCTTACCAATACCTGAGAGTGTTCCTGCAAATTATGACCTACACCAGGTATATATACAGTGACCTCATAACCATTAGAGAGCCTAACCCTAGCTACTTTACGCATAGCAGAGTTTGGCTTCTTAGGAGTGGTAGTATAAACACGCACACAAGTACCCTTTCTCTGAGGGGCCCCTTCAAGAGCAGGGACACTACTCTTATGGCTCCTAGATCTTCTGGGAGCTCTAACAAGCTGATTCAACGTGACCATATCGAGGATACAAAAAGTGCAAAAAATCTAAACAAGGAGGGCATCTTATTTGCAAGAAACAACATCGTCAAGATTTTTATAAAAATAATTAACTTAAAATTATACTTATTACAAAATAAGTCACGGATCTAGAAATAACTCCCGACAATTACAAGAACAATTTGCGTAAAACAGAAAATCATTAAGCTGAGTAAGCTTAATAAAAAAGCGCCTTAGCATAAAATAACGCATTTAGAAATAGCAAAAATAAACCTACCTCTAGGCAAACACGTATTAACGCTTCTTAATAGCGGCCTGTAATTTTGTTGATAGCGTTAACACAAGTGGCGCCGATATAAATATAGACGAATAAGTGCCAAACAACACACCAAAAATCATAGCACCCGCAAAGCCCTGCAGCGACGCCCCACCAAATACAAATAATACCACGCAAGATAGAAGTGTCGTTAATGCCGTAATAGTAGTTCTAGATAGCGTCTCATTTAAACTTAAATTTACCACATTATCAAACCGCATTTTATAATGCCTCGCAGAATTCTCCCTTATTCTATCGAAAATCACCACACTATCATTCACCGAATAACCAAGAATAGTCAGTAACGCAGCAACTGACGATGCATTAAACTCATATTGTGTAACGCTATAAAACAATATGGCGCCCATTAAATCATGAAATAGCGTAATACCCATACTCATACCAAAACGCCTTGTAAATCTCATTGAGATGTATACAACCATCGCTATTATAGCAATTAGCACACCACTTGCCGCAGAAATCAGCATATCAACTCCAAGTTTAGGGCCTACAAAATCTATCTTATCTATCTTTAGATAATCAAAATTTTTTCTCAACTCATCTTCAAATTTGTCTATTTTCCCTATATGCGCCCTTAATATTAGATTATTACTTGAATCTACATCTATAGAAATAAGCTTATAAGCAAGCTTTTCAAAATCAGATCTTATATACTCAATATCTTTAATATCTTTATCAGATCTTGCCTCTACAACAACCCCACCTAAAAAATCTATGCCAAAATTTACCCCCCTTAAAAAAAGGCATATTGGCACACATAAAGATACAATTATTGCAAAGATATATGATAGCCGCCTAAACTTAACAAAGTTAAAAGACAAACCAAGCGTAGAACCACGGGAAATTAAGAAAGCATTCACAACTTATCTACAAATAAATAACCAACGAACCGAGAACTTGACTATTGCATACCAATAGTCTTAAATGCGCGGAAAGTTTTGCTTGATATTTGTTTCCCAAATATCTCCCGGCGTCAGTCTATCAGTAGCTTTTTAAAAGGCAATGCTGAATTGCCAGACTTTTTTGAATTATAGGCTAAAATTTTTGAGCCGTGTTGTTTTTTATTATGGTACTTTTTTAGATGTCTAAATTTATATTAGTGGATGCCGTATACCCAAATGAAATAAGAATAGCCTTAGTTGAAGATGGGACGGTAGAATTTTTCGACTCACAAGAACATGCTAAACCCAATACACGTGGCAACATATATCTTGCCAAAGTTTCCAGTATAGAACCTTCTTTACAAGCTGTATTTTTAGATTATGGAGAAGGTAAAAATGCATTTCTCTCTTTTCCCGATATACATCCAAAATACTTTAACATACCCAAAGAGGAAAAGGAGACATTAATTAGCATAATAAGAGGCGAGCCAGATCAGAAAGATGCAGATTATAAATCTAAAAGCGATATATATAAAAAATATAAACTACAAGATGTCATAAAAAAGGATCAGGTTATGCTAGTCCAAATTTCAAAGGAAGAACGTGGAAATAAGGGCGCATCTGTTACAACTTATATTTCAATAGCTGGTCGATATTGCATATTATTCCCAAATTCCTATGGGCAACATAAAATATCTAAAAAAATATCAAATGATAAAGAAAGACAAAGACTAAAATCTATAGTAAGAAAAAATATAGATGAAGAACATGGCATAATAATAAGAACATCAGGCCAAGATCAACTAGAAAAGGATATAGTTAGGGATATAAAATACCTGATACACATGTGGGATAGCATTAGAGAATTAACATTGAAATCTATAGCCCCGTCGTTCATTCATGATTCTGGAAATGTTGTACAAAGGTCAATAAAAGATTTCTGTGACTCTGGAATAGAGTCCATAGTTGTTTCTGGATATAAAGAATATAAAAATGTATTACAATTCATAAAGGTATTCATTCCTGATATATGCGACAAAGTAACTTTATACAAAGATCCTGTCCCTATCTTCACAAAATACGAAATTGAGGAACAAATAAGCCAACTATACGATTCCGTTGTACCATTAACATCAGGTGGCTATATAGTCATAGCACAAACAGAAGCATTGGTAGCGATCGATATAAATTCAGGCAAATCTACCAGAACAAAAAGCATAGAAGAAACAGCATTAAAAACAAATATAGAAGCAACAGAAGAGATAGCAAGGCAACTGAGATTACGAGATCTTTCTGGTCTTATTGTAATAGATTTTATAGACCTTACAGATGCACAAAACAGAAAGCTCGTTGAGAACTCACTTAAAGAAGCCTTCTCAACAGATAAAGCATTAACACAAATCGGGAAAATTAGCCCAGAATTTGGATTGCTCGAGATGTCCAGACAAATGATAAGACGAAGCTTTTTCGACCATAATCTCCTCAAATGTAATAACTGTAACGGCAGGGGTAGAGTAAAGCCTTTATATCTTTCAACTATGTCTGTCATGAGACAAATTCGCTCTGAATTAGCTATTTCTGAAGGCGATATAACCATTTCTGGTGGACTAAACTTAATTATGCATATTTTAAATATAAGAAGGGATGAAATAGCAGAACTGGAAAATCTTTTTACAAAAAGCACTATCTCATTCTATATAGATGAAAATGCTGGCCAAGATAGCTTCTTTATTGAAAGAGGTGATATTAAGAGCCTTAAATATTCACAGCAAGACGAATCTTTAGACAATAAAGTAAAAAGACCAATCTCTTTTTCTGGCGAAGAAATGGAAAATTTTATAGAAAGCGAATCTACTAAAAGTAATAAAAAATCGATGATCTTTGTCGCTCTAAAATTCATTTCTAATTCATATCGCTGGATATTAAGAAAATTAAGATAATGAGATTGTAGTAGAGTTTGGCAAAGCAGTATTTGGTAGCCTTGTGTCAGTTATCCATATTTGTGCATCTATTACGGCAAGCTTGTCAATAATATGCTCACTTGTCTTTTCATCAAAATGGCTAAGTAACTCGTCCAAAAGTAATATCTTTTTACTTCCATCGGTCGCTATGGCATTTATCTGCGACATAGTTAGCGCAATTAACATAGACTTCCGCTCACTTGTTGAGCAAAGTTTTATGTTTTGCCTACTTTTTGAATTTATTACATTTATATCAACTCTATGAGGTCCAAAACTTGTTCTGCTAGATTTCAAATCTAGCAATCTATTTTTACGTAACTCAACCTCTATACATTTTTCATCCAAAGAAGATAAGTTATCAAGCAATTCTATCTCAGGCCTTAGATACTCAGAACCTAATTTGGATAGTTCATCTTTTATCTTTTCTAGTACAAGCCCCCTAGTCTTTATTATGATAACAGATAGCAAACTCATTTCCCTTTCTATTGACGAAAGCCAAACATCATCATAGTGCTGCTCTAAGACCTTCATCCGTGAGCGCATATAGTACTCATATTTCGTGATATTTTTAGCATGCTCAGGAAATATGTTATAACATATCCTATCAAAAAATTTACGCCTCATTAAAGAAGATTCTACAAGTATATTATCCATCTGAGGGGTTAACCATATAACCCTCAGATACCTTAATATCTCCCCCCTCTTACTAAGCCGAGAGCCATTTAGCATTATACTTCTTGTTACCTTAGCCGCCGCTAAATCAAACCCTGTAGATATATGATCATCTCCTAGCATTACTACAACACTCCACCCAGAGTATATATTTTGGAAGCTACATAGCACATCCTCTACAGCGGCCCCTCTCATACCACCCTTATCTGGTGTAAGCATTGATATAGCCTCCAATATACTTGTTTTTCCAGAACTATTAGGCCCAACTATCAAGACGAATTTTGAATCACAGTTAGCTGAAAATTCTACGTGATTCCTAAAATAGGATAATTGGATATTTTTTATCACAATAAGCCGATCACAGCTGCATAGGCATAATCACATGTAAACTATCATCTGACCCAATAGGACATACAAGCGCCGCCCCTTGTGAGTTCGCAAAGCAAAATTTGACTATCTTATCCTCTATAGAGGCAAGAACATCAATTACATACCTACTATTAAACGCTATATCTAATTCTTGATCGCTATTATAATCAACACTAACTTCTTGTTGAGCACACGCCCCTATATCTGATATACTCTCTGCAAATAATGTAATCTTCCCATGAGCTATCTTAAACCTTACAGCCTTAGATTTATCATATGATACAGCACTAACTAAATTTATCGCATCTCTGAGCTCCTTGGAATCTATGACTACTATCTTTTTATTAATAGATGGTATTGCTTTAGCATAATCTAAAAATTTACCATCAACTAGTTTAGAAACGAGCTTTACTGTACCAAAATTAATACCTATTATATTATTGGAGACACTTATCTCAATCTCACCCTGAATACCAGGGAGCAATCTCAGTATCTCCAAAACTGATTTTTTTGGAATTATAACTGGCGGCATTTCTCTTGAATTCTCCGAAACCAATGTATCAGCACAGGCCATTCTATGCCCATCAGTAGAAACTGCCCTTAGCATATGTGCACCATTCTTTTCCAATATGTGTATATATATCCCATTTAGGTAATAGCGAGTATCCTCCGTTGGAGCAGCATATTTTGTTGTAGATAAGATATTATACAATTTTTCTGCACTTATCTTGAATTTAGATAAATATTCCTCACTAATGATACTGGGAAACTCTTGTGCAGGAAGCGATGGCAGCTTGCACTTTGCCGTTCCAGCCATAACCTCAACGAACGAGGAATCTTTTTCATGCGAAATCATAGTTATAAGATCTATATGCTCTGGCACCCTCTTCACAATCTCCAAAAACATATGCATAGGCACAGTTACAGATATAGATTTATCTACACTTTCTTCTAACTCTATCTCATCTTCTACATAAAGATCCATATCAGTTGCAAGAAGACGCATAGAGAGATTAAATAACGTTACTTTTACGTTAGATAAAATAGGTATGGCACTTCTTTTCTCTACTATAGAAGCAAGTCTAGAAAGAGATTTAAGTAAAGAACCTCTGGAAACAGCAAACTCCATTAGAAACATATAAAAACTTCACCGAGTGAGAATATACTATTCATTATAAAAGTGTAAAGCCACATTTTTACGCAACTTAATGCACTACCTTGATAGACATTATCGTTATTTCATTTCTTGTTAAGATTAGATGCTAGAATTACATACCTATAAATTTCCAGGAAGCACCACAACTATCTCTGTATACATACCAACTTCAGAATAACATTCTATTTCCCCACCCATATAATTTAGTAGAATACTTGAAAATGGAAGCCCTATACCTAATGTACCCTTCTTACTATAAAAAGACTTAAATATATTTTTCGCAGTCTTCTCATCAATTCCTACACCATTATCTCTTATGTGAAGCTTGTTATCTAAAACCCATATATCTACATTAACATCTTCCCCACCATGCTTAAATGCATTCCTAACAACATTACTTATTATTTGTTTGATGCTCTGCCTATCACCATTAAATCTAAAATCAATATTTTCATCAAATTGTATCTTTGATCTTTGAAATGCAGTTATGAACGGTGAATCAATAACTTCTTTTACTATTTCTCTTATTGAAATTATCTCAAAATTTTCACATGAATTCTGCCTAACTAACTGAAACAATAACTGTATAATCTTCCTTGCTTCACTTATAGATCTTAATATTTCTTTTGGTATATGGTTAAATAACAACTCATATTCCTCATTACCCATAGAAACCCTTTTTACGTTATCTTCCTCGTTATGCACTTCTACAGATTCCGTTATCTCCAAAAGTGTAAATGCAAGAGTTTCAGAAGTTGCTATAGGAGCATTTATCTCATGCGCGATAGCACCATTCAAAACACTCAACTCCATCATTCTATTTTCCTGCTCCCTCTCTTTACCTCTAACAAAAAATATCATCACTATGCTAAGTGATGCATACAAATAAAGAAGGAGAAACAAATCATGAGAAGTTTCAACTTCTACATAAATCGGGCTATAACTAACAAGTATTTTATACATCGAATATGATAGTACAACACCAACAAACATTAATGTTATAAAACTCGCAAGATCTAGTAAGATAAATAGTAGAATTAGAGATAAGACTGAATTTAGTATTAAAAAATCATCACTTCCACTAGTAAAAAATGTGTAACATGGCACAAATGAAAGACAAAATAATAGGCAAATATACCAATATATATGATAAAATTTTTCCCTTAGAGTACTAGGCCACAACTCTACTACAAGTAAAATTGCACAAAATAGCATAGAAAGCACTCTAAAATGTATAACGGAATCTGCCAATATATTTCCAGATAGCTTATTATTAAACATCGGGATTATATAATTTACTATCGTGACAAAGCAAAACGCATAATTTCGCAACTTACTTCTCATTGCTTGCCTTATCATAAAATTCTCTACCTTCTTTAATAAAGGTGTAGATACTTCTGTTCTAGTTTGATGCCTCATCACTCCTTTTCCAGTCTCAAACGAGGCAAAGACCCTATTATTTTCTTCTTTTTTTTCCAAAAACTTAACCCCCATGAATAGTTTTTGGAAATAATGCATCCCAACCAACCCTACAAAACTCCCCAACAACCCCATCATTAGTGAAAATAATCCTAGTTCACCACCTTCAACATAAATGCCAAATACATTAAATATTATTGCAAATATAACAGAAAAAATAAATGATCTTGTATTGGTCCCAAATCCTAAGAATCCCGCTGTTATTGGGATAAGAACTATTGGCTGCCAAAAATTATCAGCCATCCAAGCAAGAGACATAACGCTCTTTTCAGATAACGATATTATACATGCAATTGCCGAAATAACGACAAGTGATATCCTAGCAATTCTTAACTCTTTTTTACCATCTATCTCTATATTAAAAAATTTCAAATATAATCTTTTCGCTATATCATGAGCACATAGAACGCTAGCAGTATTTAGCCATGAATCGGCAGTAGACATAATCACCGCCATAATTCCCGCAACTACTATACCCTTTACACCAATCGTTAAAAAATTGGCAACAAAATATGTGAATGCATAGGAAGGATCTATATCCGGCACCCTTGCCTTAACCAAAAATCCAGTAAGACATAAAAGAAATATAAATGGTGTGGTTATTATTGTTAATACCTTAAACACCCTAACCAGCTGAGCAACATTTTTAGCCATCAAAAATCTTTGAAAATATGCCCCCTCACCTAATGGCATTATACTATATAGGACGGCACTTACAAAAAATATCATATTCTCTTTTGTAAATGTTATGGTCAAAAGCTCTTCTGGAATACTGTCAAGTACGTTTTGATATCCACCTAAATCGTTATAAGCAGACGCACATGCGGCAGGTATTGCAACAAGGAAAACACATACCTGAAAAACATCTGTAAATGCTACAGATTTAACTCCACCAGCAGCAGAATAGAGGGTTATTATTATAATTCCAGCAATCATCCCTATTTGGAAGTTCACCCCCATTATGTAACTTAATGTATAGCCAAAAGCTGTCGCCTGAACTGCAACCGCAGAAACAGCAAGAAGTATAGCCGCAACATTTGTCACCCACCTTCCAACCTCTCCATAAGTTTTGGCCATCATATCACTTACTGATATACACCCTCTAAACTTATCTATCCTAGGAGCGTAGAGCTTCATTGTTACCCACCAGGTTAATGGTAGAAACATCCTTGAGATAGCAAAGAGTATGCCGTGCGTATATATTTTTTCCACAGTTCCAGTGGTTGCACTTGCACTTATTGCAGTTCCCATTATTGTTGATATAAGTACGACATCATGGAAATTTCTAGAACCAACAGCGTAATCTGTTATATTCCTTATACCAGAGGAGTTTTTTAAGCCCATATAAAGGCAAAAACCCAAAAATAGCACCAATATTATGATGTCTACAGCATGCAAACCTCCAAACATACATTGTCAATTATCTAAGTATACACGGATAGTACTATCCAATGCTAAAGAATGATATTTCTATAACTTACCTACAGCTTTTGCAACTGCTTTTCCTATTAATGCAGGAGATTCAGCAACAACTATGCCACATTCCTTCATTATAGATATCTTGCTCTCAGCAGTATCATCACCTCCTGATATTATCGCACCAGCATGACCCATCCTTCTTCCAGGAGGAGCAGTAACACCAGCTATAAACCCAACAACAGGCTTTTTATTGCCATATTCTTTAACTAATCTAGCTCCTTTTACTTCTGCGTTTCCACCTATTTCGCCTATCATTATAACGGCCTCAGTCTCATCATCTTCAAAGAACATCCTGATCGCATCTTCAAAATTCAAGCCATTTACAGGATCACCACCTATACCTATACATGTAGACTGCCCCAAACCTTCCGCTGTTACCTGGGCAACCGCTTCATAAGTAAGTGTCCCAGAACGCGATACTATACCGATACTACCTCTCTTATGTATATAACCAGGCATTATTCCTATCTTACACTCTCCTGGTGTGATTATACCAGGACAATTAGGCCCTATAAGTATGCTGTTAGATCTTTGTAGAGCTTTCTTAACCTTCACCATATCAAGTATGGGTATTCCCTCAGTGATGCAAACTATTAATGCAATGCTAGAATCAAGCGCCTCTAGTATTGCATCTGCCGCAAACATTGGCGGAACATATATTACCGTTGCATTTGCACCAGTAATGTTCACCGCATCACGTACAGTATTAAAAACAGGCAACCCAAGATGCTTTGCGCCCCCTTTTCCAGGAGTCACACCACCTACCATGTTCGTTCCATATTCTATAGCTTGCTGAGAATGAAAAGTCCCTTGTTGGCCAGTAAAGCCTTGACAAATAACTCTAGTAGAAGAATTTACCAATATAGACATAAAATTACCTAACAGCTCGTACAATTTTCAAAGCAGCATCCTGAAGATCATCAGCAGGTACTATATTCATACCTGATTCCTTAAGTATTAACTTACCTTTTTCTGAATTCGTCCCCTCAAGCCTGACAACAAGAGGAACTTTAATAGATATGGTAGATGCAGCAGCTACTATACCTCTTGCTATGATATCACACTTCATGATACCACCAAATATGTTGACCAATATACCTTTAACAGAACTATCTGAAGTAATAATCCTAAATGCCTCCCTTACCTTATCCTCTGTAGCACCGCCACCAACATCCAAAAAGTTAGCAGGAGATTCTCCATACATTTTTATTATATCCATTGTTGCCATTGCAAGACCAGCACCATTTACCATGCAGCCTATACTACCATCCATTTTTATGTAATTTAGATCAAATTCTGACGCCCTCACCTCTAATGGATCACTCTCATCTTTATCTTCAAGCTCTACAATTTGTTTGTTTCTATAAAGCGCGTTAGAATCAAAAGACATCTTAGCGTCCAGCGCAACAAGCTCACCTTCTTTTGTTTTAATTAGAGGATTGATCTCTATTTGGTTAGCATCATTCTCTATAAAAGCTCTGTATATACCATCTATTATAGCACTGAAATCCTTAAATTCCTGTCCAGAAAAGCCTAAGGCAAAACCTAAATTTCTCTTATGAAAACCTTGAAGACCTATAGTTGGATCAACATAAACTTTTGCTATCTTATCAGGCGAATGTTCTGCAACTTCTTCAATATCCATCCCGCCCTCTGTTGAAGCTACAAGGACTATATTTGAAGTTTCCCTATCTAAAAGAACAGACACGTAATACTCTTTTTCTATACTAGATCCATCTTCTATATAAACTTTTCTAACTATCTTGCCATCAAGCCCAGTTTGCTTTGTGATTATTCGCATGCCTAGCATCGCTTCCACAACAGAGTCTAATTTTGACATATCCGTGACAAGTTTGATGCCACCTGCTTTACCACGCCCCCCTGCATGAACTTGAGCTTTTACAACAACTACACTCTTTCCAACTAGCTCATCTTTAAAGTCCATCAACTCAGCAGCCGAGTGAACCAAAAAACCAGACGGCGTTTTAACGCCGTAATCACGCAATATCTCCTTTGCTTGGTACTCGTGTATATCCATCTTTAGAACAAAACAGCCTACAATAACAAAGTCATAAACTACTTTCCCGCAACTCTCAAGAAGATCATTCAATAATTGTTAATACTATGCCATTTTAACAATTTGATAAATGACAAGATTTATAAGGTATTTAAAATCCAAGTGTATACATCTCACTAAAAATTCTCTTTAAAGACATGTAATAAAACGATAAGAATTTATAAGTATAAATTCTATACCGTATACTCAAAACCTTATGAAAAATCTGAATTATTTTTTAAGATTTACAGCTTTGTAAAATGTTGCTAGCCTAAATTGCGCTCGTGTTGAAAGAGCATATAAAAGCTGCTATCAGTCTCATCTTTGTTGTAGTTTTGTATTATGGAAAATATTTCTAAAACTCGAAGGGGTTTAGTAGTTTTGAGCGATGAGATGCGTGATGTTGATTCAATTTCGCTCGAAGTATATGTTGAGGTAGGAAGTAGGCATGAAAATGAAAAAACAAGTGGAATATCACATATTATAGAACACATGGCCTTTAAAGGTACAAAAACAAGAACTTGGGAAATGATATCAAATGAATTTTCATTAATGGGAGGGTATTTTAATGCATATACAAGCAAAGAAACCACTGTATACTTTCTAAAAGTATTGAAAGAGCATTTAACAAGAGCTGTTGATATATTATCTGACATAATACAATATTCTACATTCCCCAAAACTGAATTGGAGAAAGAAAGAGGACCTATATTAGAGGAATATTTAAAGACAGAAGATGAACCTTCTCAAAAACTTTTCGATATATACCATCAACAAGCTTTCAGTAATCAACCATTAGGAATGCCTATAATAGGAACTAAAGAACTAATACTAAACGTCTCTAGAGACGATCTTGTTTCCTACGTAAATAATAGGTATGGATGCAATACAATGTTTATATCTGCAGCCGGTAATGTTTCTCATCAAGAATTACATAAGCTGGTTGAAGAGAAATTTGATGTTTTACAGGAAAAGGCTAATAAAGACTTTATTTCTGGAAGCTATACTGGTGGCGATGTAAGACTTGAGAAAGATCTTCAACAAATACATGTTGCAATTGGCTTACCAGGAGCTTCTTCTAGTAGCGATTATTATTATATACAAAAAATTCTTACCACTGTGCTAGGCGGCGGCATGTCATCTAGGCTATTTAAAGAAGTTAGAGAAAAAAGGGGACTTGCTTATCACATATCATCTTTTGGGTATAATCATATGGATACGGGATTATTCAGCACTTATTTCGCTTCCAGCCCCTCTAATGCAAATGAGGTTATAAAGATTATCTCAGAACAATTGCTTTCCATGACTGAAAACATAGATGAACAAGAACTAGAAATCGCAAAAGCGCAATTGAAATCTGGTCTCTTAATGTCTAGAGAGAGTACTTCTAGTAGAGCCGAAAGGTTATCAAGACTCTATTCATTATTTCAAACTATTATTCCTATTGAAAATAGTGTAGCCAAGATCAATTCCGTCACCATCGAAGATCTAAAAAACATGATGAAGAATATATTAAAGGATAATCTGGTTACTTTTGCGGCTATTGGCAAGACATCTGAATTATTTGATTATAAAAAAATAAAAAATTATTTGGTATTTTAGTAACATATGTATGAAGCTGTATTTTTTTCTAACTCCGGAGATTCTAGCGTATTATTTTTGGAGAAAACCGAAGATATTAAACCAAAAGAAGATGAAGTGTTACTTAGGCAAGTAGCAATTGGAGTTAATGATATAGATATACTGTATAGAAGCGGAGCCTTTATACTCTCCAAAGGTAAAAACCCAATAGGATTTGAGGCAGCGGGAATAATAGAAGAGGTTGGTAATAATGTTTCTGGCTTTAATATTGGTGATAAAGTTGTATACGCAACAGGTCCACTTGGAGCATACTGCAGTAAGAGATGTATATCATCAAGATATATAATAAAATTACCAAAGGAAATAGATGAAATAACAGCCGCTTCAGTATTTTTCAAAGCACTTTCCGCCCATTATTTGCTCTTCAGAGCGTTTTTAATTCGTGAAGGCTTTACTATACTAGTACATGATGTGGCAAATCCACTAAACCAAATTCTTGTACAGTGGGCATGTATAAACAAAGATGTTAGAGTGATAGGAACGGTTGCAAATGATGAGCACAGACAAATGGCTTTGAGTATAGGATGCAGCCATGTCATGAATTATAATTCAGAAAATTGGGATAAAGAACTTATTGATTATACATCTGGTACTGGTGTTAAAGCCGTATATGACTTAGTAGGTAGAATAACATTTGCAAAATCCATCAAAGTCCTCTCTAGATTAGGCCTTTTGATATCATATGGGCGCGGCACAGGAAGTATAGGAAAAATAGATTTTGAACAAATTTTTAGAAAATCAATCTTTATAACATCACCATCTATTTTTGATTATAAAAATAATAGGATGGAGCTCATACTTAGCGCCTCAGAGGTTTTTGCATTATTAGGACATGATAAAGTAAAAATACCAGCAATAGAACAATATCAACTTGCGGATGTACAAAAGGCACATCAAAGCATCGAGGCAGGGAACAGCAACAGCATTGTTCTTGTATAATGTTGTTGGCCTCATTCACGTGAGGCTTGTACCCCTTTTGGGAAATTTATCTCGATATTTAAATAATATTTTACCAAATAACGCATATCATCTTCATGGGAACTATAAATTTTTGGCACTGTCAAGTATATTGAATCTGTTAAAGATATGATTTTTTCATCATCTTATTCTCAGGATTTAAATTCAGAGATTTTTGACTAATATGAAGATGTTGGTTAAAGATAAAATAAGCAACATTTTTATATGATGCTATAAAACATCTCTTTCATTTAACTCAAAGATTATATAACGTTTCATTCTACTACACTTAACTCAATAGACTTCTTTCGAATAACTTGCCAAGAAAAGTATTGGGCTATAAAACCCCTAATGGGGTATAGGATCAATTTTATAGGTTTTGCTCAATTTGTGCCTAGAATTTTCAATATATTCCTACTTTCATACATTCCTCTCCTAGTTTATCAACAAGATAATTTCATTCCACCTGCTCATTCTTGTTGCACAAGCTTTATATCATCTACTTTATGTCGTTATATTTATCCTTCTTTAGCATTACCATATTTTGGAGAGAATGACAAAATACAAAAAGCTATCAGTTATTAAAAAGAGTCACCAATTCGTAAAGTAAGCTACCCTTCTATGGTAGACCCTTTTCTATTTATATTTTTTAAATAATAATGAGGCGTTTGTACCACCAAAACCAAAAGAATTAGACATGGCTATATTTACATCCATTTCCCTTGATATGTGCGGCACAAAATCAAGATCAAAACCTTCATCTGGATCATCAAGGTTAAGAGTTGGTGGTAGTACCGAATTATATATAGAATATATTGAGAAAATAGCCTCTACACTACCTGCAGCCCCAAGTAGATGGCCAATAGAAGATTTGGTTGAAGAGATAGCTATACGTTTAGCATCATCATTAAAGAGTCTTTTAATAGCTAATATCTCTACTTTATCCCCTAAAGGGGTAGATGTACCGTGAGCGTTAATGTAAGAAATTTCATCAGTGTTAATGCGCGCAGATTCACAGCAAAGCTTCATAGCCTCATAGGCCCCTTTACCTTCAGGATCTGGAGCGGTTATGTGATGAGCATCGGCCGTTGCACCATATCCACAAATTTCCGCATATATTTTGGCACCTCTTTTCTTTGCATGCTCTAATTCTTCTAAAATTAAAAATCCAGCACCCTCAGACATTACAAAACCATCTCTACCTCTATCCCACGGCCTAGAGGCTTTTTGCGGATCTGAATTCCTTACAGAAAGAGCTCTTGCTGCAAAAAATCCAGCTATGCCCAATCTACACATACATGACTCCGAGCCACCAGATACAGAGATTTGGGTTTGGCCATTTTTTATGGATAAATATGCCTCACCTATTGCATGTGCACCACTTGAACATGCTGTAGAGTAGCATATGTTTGGCCCCTTAAATCCAAAATTGAGCGCTATGTGCCCAGCTGCAAGATTAATTATACTGGCAGGTACAAAAAACGGTGAAATTCTCCTATATCCTTCATTTTCCAATGTAAGTGCGCCCTGCTCAACTGTGGCTATACCACCTATCCCAGAGCCAACACATACAGAAATATCCTGTTTTTCATCTTCACTTAAAGAATGGATACCTGAATCAACCACAGCCTGCGAAGCTGCTGCTATTGCAAGCTGCATAAACCTATCCATCCTTCTTTCTGAACCTTTAGGCCACCCTTCAGCCTTATCTGCATTTTTGACTAATCCGCCAATTCTTACAGGCAGGTCTGAAACGCGCAACACGTCATCCGTTATCTCAGAAATACCACTCTTTGAATCAATAACAGCATCCCAAGAAGATTGTGATGAAAGACCCAACGGAGTAAGAGCTCCGAGCCCAGTTATAACAACCCGTCTCATGCAAATAACAAATCTAAACTATTATCAAGCCTCTTCCTTTTGGCCATTCTCTGTATGCAGGGCAGATTGTATATACTCCACAATATCCCCGACAGTTTTCATTTTTGAAGCAACGCTATCAGAAATCTCAATTTTAAATTCTCCCTCCAATCTCATTACTAAATCAACAAAATCAAGACTATCCAAAGCGAGCTTTCCAAATTCTGTCTGCAAAGTTATTTGATCTGCAGTAGTACCAGATTTGCTCTCAGCTATTGAGGCCACAACCTGTATTACCCTACTTTTTATTTCAGAACTCATAAACAAAAACCTATACCGAATATGTTCAAATTCCGCAGCAAAACCTTGCCACTAGAAGGAAGTAAATACATATATCTATCTGCATTGTCAAAATTTTTTGGTAAAGAAAACCAAAATTCTATGAATATCAGATTTATATTGAACTAATATTTTATTAATTTTGATTATAATCATTTCTCAATTTTGAAATCTCACCCCATATATCGCAGATCATATAACTAGAAAGCTAATTAAGCTTTCTGTATAAGAAAATTGCTTATATTTGACGGATTAGTAACCAATTATAAAATAATTGGTTACTAAAAACCTTTACAAAATTTAACTTAAGGATAATCAAAATATTTTAAAAATTGCGATTCTTTTATTATCAGTTAGTTCTATGAAGATTTTTACATAACCTCATGTAGAGGCCACCTTGGAACAGGCTGTGAATTGTTATCATGCCTAACTCCATTTACATACCTATCACACGCTACCCATGCAATCATTGCGGCATTATCTGTGCATAGCTGAATATCTGGCAGTGTGCATAATATGCCATTACTTTGTAAAACATATTTTAATCTGTACCTAATATACGAATTTGCCGCAACTCCACCTACCAATGCAAAGCGCTCAACTTTCTCATTTTTTATTAAAGAAATGGCCTGCAAGATTTTATATTCAAATATATCGCATACAGTCTTTTGAAATGATGCACATATATCGTTAGAATCTAAAGCTAAATCAGACTTGGAGATCAAGCCTCGAACAAAAGTTTTTAATCCAGAAAACGAGAAATTTAACTCATCTTTTGTACACATAGGCATAGGCATCTTAAAACGCCTTTCATCACCTAACTTTGCCAGCTTCTCTATATTGGGACCACCTGGATAACTAAGACCCAACATTTTAGCCACCTTATCAAAAGACTCTCCTGCGGAATCATCTACTGTGGAGGATAAGATCTGATAGTCCGCTATATTTCTTACCCATACTATTTGTAAATGCCCACCTGAAGCCAGCAGCGCTAGATATGGAAACCTTATAGCATGTGTGAGCCTAGGTGTTAATATATGCCCTTCTAAATGATTAATGCCGTAAAAAGTTTTACCTAAACAGCTTGATATGGTTTTGGCAAAAATAAAACCTGTGATCAGACCACCTATCAATCCAGGCCCAGCTGTTGCGGCAACTATATCTATATTATTAGATGCAATATTTGCATCTAATAATGCTTGCTTAAATATACCTGGTAGTAACTCTAAATGATTTCTTGCCGCAATCTCAGGAACAACACCACCAAAGCGCTGATGCTCTTTTATTTGTGAATACCTACAATTAGAAAGAATTTTTCTATGATCATCAATAATAGCAACGCACGTATCATCACAGCTAGTCTCGATTCCAAGTATTAACACGCCTTCACCCAATCTAAAATTCTATCAATACTAATTATATTAACCTCACCAGTTTTTCTATCTTTTACTTCAAGACTATTTGAAGTAGAATTTCTAGGGCTTATTATGATTTGAACCGGCATGCCTAAAAGATCAGCCCTGGAGAATTTTGAACCCGCACTATCATCTAAATCATCATACAATACCTGCAGTCCAGTTTCATCTAACATAGCCTTAAGCCTATAAAACATCTCTTTACATTTTTCATCCGAGTTCCTCAGGCTTGTTACATATAAATCAAATGGAGCCACTTCCTTAGGCCAAATTATCCCATTAGTATCGTGGTTATTTTCTATAATTAAACCAATAATACGCGAAATACCAACTCCATAAGCACAGGTTATAGGGCTAAACAAAACGCCTTGCTCATTTTGTATTTTATGATTTTGCGTATATTTATCACCTTGTATGAAGATATGACCCACCTCAACACTAGTACATTTTATAAGGCCCTCTTTCTTATTTTCATCTAATACATCTGAACTCACCGCATAAAACTTCCCAAGATCTTGTAGTGAAATTTCTTTTTCTATAGCACTAATAATTGATTCATTGTAATATATGGTGCTTTCTCCTTGGCTTGATAGCACATGAAATTCGTGGTTTAGCTCTCCGCCCATATCACCAGAATCAGCCAACACTGGTATAGCTTGCAAGCCCATATCTCTATAAATTCTCAGATATGCGTTTAGAAATCTCTCATACCAGTTTTGCGCACAATCCAGGTTATGATGAAATGAATATGCGTCTTTCATTAAGAATTCTCTACAGCGCATAACACCGTGCCTCGGTCTTATTTCATCCCTAAACTTCCATGACACTTGATAAATTACCTTTGGTAATTCTTTATAAGACTGTATATTTTGCAATGTAACATATGAAGCCACCTCCTCAGCAGATGGCGCAATCAGCATCTCTTGACCAGAGCTATCTTTTGCACATAGCATTTCTCCACCTAGCCCCTTTCCTTCACAAAACCTTCCAGAATCTCTCCATAATTGCGCAGGTTGTACAAGTGGCAACATCACTTCTAATGCCCCTATCTCTTCCATGCGCTTTTTGACTATGTTTGTAATTTTACTCAATATTTTTACACCAAGTGGTAACCATGAGTATATACCAGTTGAAATCTGTCTTATCATCCCGGCACGAAGCATGAGCTTATGTGATGCTATATGTGCACCAGAAGGATCATGTTTTAAAGTTGGTAAAAAATACTTACTGAGTAACATTTGTATATTAGAAATAAATCAGATGCCTATCGCATCAAAATTAGCAAGTTAAAATAATAAAAATAGTAGAAATTAATTTTCACCTTCATCTATGTGAAAATATTTTTCAAACTTCCCTTCTTCATTCTTATATTTATCAGCATCTTGTAACGGAGGTTTTTTAGATATAATTCTTTTCCACTTAGCTGAATATATAGCATTAATTTCTTGCATTTTTAAACTTGTATCATCGGCAAAGACTATAGCGCCAACAGGGCATTCTGGCTCACAAACCCCACAATCTATGCACTCTTGTGGGTTGATGACTAGCATTTTTTCGCCCTCAAAAAAACAATCTACAGGACACACATCAACACAATCCGTGTATTTACACCTGATGCATTTCTCCGTAACAACATAAGCCATAAAAATTACTTCTGGAATATATTTTATGGCTGTAGTATATAATATTGCTTTGTTTTGCAATAGGGTGTTTTATCCGCAAAATGAGTATATGCTACGGACGTGGCGGAATGGTAGACGCACTAGGTTTAGGACCTAGCGCCTTTGGCTTAAGGGTTCAAGTCCCTTCGTCCGTACCCTGGTTATATGGTTTATTATTAAAATGAGTGATCATAAGGTCTTGATCATAGAGTCTAGAGCTAACGGTGATATTTCATATGGTGCTTTATGCCCAGTTTTAGATTTACTCAAGCAAATGGACATGTGTTATGAAAAAGTTGAGACTCGCAATGTGCTTTCTATACCTTGCGCTGCGGCCATAAGTCTTGAATTCGTGGATTATATAGGCGCTATTGCGCTTGGATGCGTCATAGATGAACTTGATTATAATGCACTTATTTCAGTACAGGAAGCATACAGAGGTATGGGTGATTTAAGCATGCAATATTATATGCCTGTTGGCATTGGTATATGCCATGCGAAAAATTTAGATGAAGCTAATAGAAAGGTCGGCGCTATATATCTAGATGCCGCATCTTCCTGTATACAGCTTATGAAGCTCAGATCACAAGGCAACAGTGCTACCAGCAATAATTTTATTTCTAGATATAATAACTAACAGTATTTTATAACTCGTATATGGATAGAGCCACTAGGTTTGCAGCAATACAGTACCTTTATCACGTTATGGTTACTCATGAAACTGTTACTATTGATTCTACAACCGCCTTCATGAAAAGATGTGAAAATATGAGGGGTACTCCAGAGGATGTCAATAAATTGGTATATGGTGTTATAGAAAAATCGCATATAATTGAGCCTTGTATAGAAAGGCATTTATCCCCTAACTGGCGATTTGAAAGATTAGGCATGGTATTAAAAGCGATTTTGAAATTATCATCTTTCGAGATTATATTTCTTAAAAGCACAGATAAGGCGCTGATAATTAATCAATATCTTGAGATAGCCAAAGCTTTTAACCATAAGGGCGAAGTTGGTTTTTTGAATTATATAATGGACAATGTATCCCTCTAACCATATACCTTATATAACTATATTATGGTTTTTATAGCGGTGATTTAGATGAATCATTCAGCCGGTGCACTGTTTTCTAGACCTAAAATTGCAGTAATTTCAGGGTATACACAGCATGATGGTGGGCATCATAGAGATCAGCAAAATTTTTCAGATGCTGTTGTTAGCTCTATCCTAAAAGGAGGTGGGCTGCCTGTGGGGGCTTTTGTTACAACGGATGAATTGAAAGAAATGGTAGCGGAATATTATCATCAAACTTGTGATGGCTTGATGATAATGGGTGGCTCGCTAGATGTAGATCCGGCTCTATACGGGCAAAAGCCGATAGCCGGATGCAGAATCAATAAAATACGTGAAAATTTTGAAATACGCATAGCACGGAAATTTATAGAATCTCAAAAACCAGTATTGGGTATATGCAACGGGGAACAATTACTAAACGTAATATTCGGTGGAACTTTATTCCAAAAAATGGAAAATGAACATATAAAAAGGAGACCAGAATCACCATCAGATCTATGTGCATTTCATAATATAAGTATACTACAAGATTCATGGTTATATAGTGTATTGAAAAGGGATAGGATAATTGTCAATAGCAGCCATAAACAATGCGTCGATAGATTAGGTACTGGCTTTGTTGCCACTTCTTATGCACCAGATAACTTTGTTACGTCTATAGAGATGATAGGGAATGGCAAGTTTATTGTAGGTATCCAATGGCATCCAGAATACTCATCTTTCCCTAATGCTATGGATATTTTAGAAAAATATGAGCTCGATGCTACAACAGAAGGATCTATAGTTGTTAATAATGGAGCGTTATTACTGCCTTGCAATCAAAAAATTATAGAAGCATTCATCAAAATCGTAGCTACTAATACAAATTAATGAGTAATAATTTTTACGCTTTTTTAAAAAAGATTTATAAGAAGCAGCTTCATTATAAAATGTTAACACTACAATATTGCCAAAAGAGTTGTGTTTATGGAAATTGTGCGCATAAAAATTTTGCAATCTAGATTAATAGCTCCTGATAAATTATCTTCATAGCGTGTAATGTACATCTATATTACCATAACACATAATGAGGCTAATATTTCATAAAATCACTAGAGAGTGTAGTCACAAGGTCACATAACAACACCTTTACCTATTGGTAATGTGATGCTTATATATCTAATCCGTCATAAAATGTCATGTCATATATGTGTTAAATAGTTCGTCAATAGAGCATTGATTTGCGCGTCGTATTTGTTTAGCTTGAACCCATTTTTTCTCTATAGGATTGAGGTTTGGAGAATATGGAGGTAGATAAAGCAAGGTATGGCCCGCATTTGCTATGAGCTTTTGCATATCTTTGCCCT
>NZ_JARGYT010000001.1:0-68320 GCF_034470605.1 Candidatus Cyrtobacter comes | reverse complement strand
GGAAACAACCTTTTATCCATCTAAATACCATATTTATCGCCTCCAATATAATATTGCATCTTTTCCATTATTTGGCAAAACCTTTGTTAACAGTGCCTATGAGCTATTGCTCTGTTTTTAGGCGTCTCATCAAATACTACTTCGTGTTTTTGAAAAATATTCTCAATATTCGCAATAATTTGCTCATAATTTTCATGATTAATTGAAAGTGCGGATCTAATAATAAAGTAAAAAGCACCAGTTATAGGACTTAAGCTTAAAAAGTAAGAAAATAAATTATCAATATTAATTTGATCAATATGCTCTATAAAAACCTCGTCCTTTTTCCATAATAAAAGAAACGCCGTAACACCAAGCGCATAAAAATCAAAATAACCATTTGAACCTCCTTTACAGTATTTTAAAATCTTTACCCTCTCATTTGTCTCGTAAGGATACGATTGACTATACCCACATGGCTGAGAAAATGGCTCTGAAAGTTTTATCTCCCCTTCCTCTGTGATATATATATTATCTAAATTAATGCTACCGTGGTATATTTTATTCAAATGTAGATTCTTTAGTATTTGAAAAACCTCTGTGAAGATTTTCATAACCTCGTTGTATAGCGGTTTCTTTTCTTTAAATCTTTCTCTCAATGTTTTTGCATGTAACTTTTCTACCACAATAAAAAATTCCCTTGAATTTTCTATTTTTGACATTTTGACAAATCCCGCACATAAAACTTTTTGAATACCGCCTAATTTTCTATGTGCCGTATTATACGCACATTCAATTCTAAACCAGTTACAAAATTTTGTATCTAAACTTAAAGCGTAGTAATTTGATGTAGGAATACCCTTATGTAATAGGCTATAAGTATCAGCAGAAATTTTATCTGCAATAGAAAAATTACCGTTTACCTGAAAGTACCCTTCATCCGTGCTAACAAAGCGCTCGACCCTAATATTTTTGTTTTCAATGCGTTCCAAAGGCATACAGCAACCATTTATGTATAGAGAAGACTTTTCAATAAGCGCAAATCCTAGCTAATTGAATAGTATAATTATTCAAAACGCAACATTATTGGTAAATATGAAAAAGAGGTTTAAGCCCTTAAATATATAATCCACATTGCACACCCACTTTCATTGAAAAAGCCATGAAATATATAGAATTCAATTTAAACTTTAACCTTTGCACATAATTACACTTTGATTATCACAGGTATCAATATTACTAAAAATCAGGAATCATATAATGTTCTGGAGGATGCACACCACTCATAGCATCTTTCAACACACACTGCACAGATTTTCTAGATTTCACGATAGAGTACCACTCTTTGAGCTTAGAGGAGTTATCCCAGTTCATCTCTCCGATAAAATCAAGTAGCGAAATTTGCGATGCGCACGCTATATCAGCAATTGTAAACTTATCACTTTTTAGATAAGTATGATCCTTGAGGAGGAAATCTATATACTCTATATGATATTTAAGGTTTGTTTTCGCAGCCCTAATCGCCGAAGAATTTGGGGGTTTCTTTATGGTTTTTGAAAAAATTAACTGCTTGAATACCCTCTCATCTATCAAATATTTAGTTACCTCTCTATAAAATTTCAAATCAAACCATTCTACTATTTTTCCAATCACAAGCCTAGATTTTAGATCTAATGGCATAACTTCTTGCTTCTCTCTATATTGTTCAAAAATATATTCAAAGGATGAGAAATTACCAGAAAGTATTACATCTTCTTCCTCTATTATTACAAGAGGCGTCTCACCGCGTGGATCAAGAGCTAAAAAATTAGCTCTCCTATTCCAAAAATCTTCCTCTATCAACGTATAATCGATCTTTATCTCATCCAAAGTAATCCTCATCTTTCTTGAAAATGGGCAAATGGTATGGTAATACAATAGCCACATATTTAACGTATTTCACCCGGTAACTTAAACGATATATTTTCGTTAATAAAAGTAGATTCACTCAACTTGATATCAAAATTCATTTGAAGAAAGCCTAAGATATCCTCCACTATGCTCTCCGGAGCTGAGGCACCAGAGGTGATACCCAGTTTTGTTACATTATAAAGCCAATTAATATCTATATCTTCCTTTCCATCTATCAGATAAGACCTGATACCATTCCTCAGGCCCAATTCTGCTAATCTATTTGAATTTGAGCTATTTTTTGAGCCTATAACAAAAAGCATATCAACTTCCCCAATTATTGCTTTTGCTGCATTTTGCCTATTTTGCGTTGCATAACATATATCCTCACCTGATTGGTGTAATATATCACTATTCCTAGCTTTTAATACATCTATTATTTCAGCCGTTTCGTCTATACTGAGAGTTGTTTGCGTAACATATGCAACATCTGCACCCATCTCAACTTTGTGAGCATCTTCCACATTTTGTATCAATCTTATACCTGGCGCCCTTCCCATCGTACCTATTACCTCTGGATGACCAGCATGCCCTATTAGTAAAATCTCCCTTCCATGCCTTGAATAATTAATCACTTCATTATGAACTTTTTTTACAAGTGGGCATGTTGCATCTACCTTAATTAACCCCCTTTTCTCAGAATCAAGCTCAACCTTTTCAGATACACCATGTGCAGAAAAAACAACATATGAGCCAATGGGGATCAAGTTAACGTCTTCTACAAAAATACACCCCCTTTCCTTTAAAGAATCTACAACAACCTTGTTATGTACTATATCATGATGTACGTAAAGTGGGGCCCCTACCTTTTTTAGTAACCTTTCAACTATCTCTATTGCGCGCTCCACTCCTGCGCAAAATCCTCTTGGCTTTGCTAAAATTACCTCTAAAGCCCTCCTTCCCTCTATTGCTTCGGACATCGGAATAAAAAATCAAATATGAGAGGTATGATATAGCACAAATAAACAACCCAGAAAACAGAACGTCACTCAAAAAGTGCATACCAGACGAGATTCTAGAAAAACTGACCATAAAGCCTATTATAATAGCCGCAGCCATTATAATTTTTTTCCACACCTTATTATTTATAATAAAAGCCAAAGCTACCAAGAAAAAAGCACATGCAGAGTGCGTTGAAGAGAATGAAGAATCAAAAATATAGATATTATTTATATCAAACAACGGATTAAAATCCATATTTCCACCAAACTCCTTTATTTGAAAGGGCCTAGCTCTATTAAATAAAGATTTAAGAAAAAACCTAATTGTAACCGCAATACCAATAAACGCTATAAACAAAAGATAATATAGATCTCTCACAGAACTTCTGAAACTTTGCCGTTTCAACATCAAATCTAAGCAGCATTTTAAAGACAGCATAACAATCAATACCGCAGGGATAGACATCGCAATAACACGAAGAGCCACCACAAACGAACTATTAATATCATTGAACCATATACCCTGCCCACAATAAAACAAAGTAGAGAATAAGATATCAAGCTCAGGAAACAAGCAAAAAACTGCAACGATAACAGCGAAACTGACCAACAGCAGAAAGGGGCGCGGACTAAACAGTCCGTGAAATAATCTCATTATGAATAACTATTACTATATTCTATTTCTCAAAAGCTACTGCTTACCATGGCTTGAGGCCAACGCACCATTTTTCATATACTTGGCAAGCCTACTGACCTTTCTAGATGCGCATCTTAGTTTTATGACACCCTTAGTAGCAGCTTTCATAATTTCAGACTCTGCTTTTCTAAAAAAGGAGACTGACTCCTCAGCATTTCCAGATTGTAACGAAAATTTAGCCTTGGTTATAAAAGTCTTCACCTTACTTTTAATACCGGAATTCCTAGCATTCTTAGCCACAGAAATTTTGTGAGCCTTTTCAGCAGATTTATGATTAGCCACTAAAATCTAAAAAAATAATAATTAAGTAGCTGAGCATAATATTTACTTGAGGCCCACTAGTCAAGCTTGGTCTATCCATCAAATTTATCAAATTTAATTTTTGGAATATTAACTCCTATATTGATACCCGCACTTATACCAAATTAGGTATGTTGCTTATGACTACAATTGGAGTATGCTCGCAATTTCATTTACTGAAAGGTTTTATCTAACGATATGAATCACTCTAACATCTTCCTTAAAATAATAAATGGCCAAATACCTGCCTCTATAGTATACGATGACGAATATTTGCTTGCATTTAACGATATAAACCCTTCCGCACCTATTCATGTATTGGCTATACCAAAGCTACCATATACATCTTTTAGTGATTTTATGGAAAGGGCAGAAAAAGATCTTTATACAAACTTTTTTTGCTCTTTACACAAAGTTATAAAACATCTTAAAATTTCTGAAAATGGATATAGATTAATAACAAATTGTGGCAACCACGGTGGGCAGACCGTAGATCACTTTCACATTCATATACTAGCAGGCGAACCAATAGGGCCCCTCACGTTTAAAGATAAAGCGCACAAAACTCTATAAGCCAGTGATCATACATAATCACAAAGAATTTAGCACATGCTATATGCCATCAACAAAATCAAACAGGCTGTGCTTTTGTTATCACGTGGTGTTACGTATATCTTAGCAACTCGTTGATACCAGTTTTAGATCTCGTCTTTTCATCAACTCTTTTTACTATAATAGCTGATTGAGTTACGCACGGACCTTCTACATTTATAAATCCAGGAACAACTACAGAAAATTCTGGCACCACAGGTTCATTAAGTATCATGTTGCTTTCTCTATCATATATCTTTGTAGAGGAACTTATCGAAACTCCTGATGCTAAAACCGCACCACGGCATACCCGCACCCCTTCAGAAATAGAGCTGTTAGCGCCTATAAACACCTCATCTTCTATTATAACAGGAGCCGCACTCTCTGGCTCAAGGACGC
The DNA here is from genome assembly GCF_034470605.1 of Candidatus Cyrtobacter comes. Classification (NCBI taxonomy): domain Bacteria; kingdom Pseudomonadati; phylum Pseudomonadota; class Alphaproteobacteria; order Rickettsiales; family Candidatus Midichloriaceae; genus Candidatus Cyrtobacter; species Candidatus Cyrtobacter comes. The sequence goes on along the minus strand of NZ_JARGYT010000001.1, from coordinate 63,463 downwards.
CAGCTATGGTTGAGCCTGATGATATATGACAATTTTTACCAATATAAGCGCAGCTTCCAATAGTAGAACCACTATCTATCATAGTCCCACTCTCTATTCTCGCACCAACATTTATAAATGACGGCATAATTACCACATTTTCCCCAAGATATGCAGAATAACGCACCACAGCCCCAGGCACTACACGAAGTTTCTTTTGTGTAAAATCAGATTCGGACCAATTTTGAAACTTTAAAGGTATTTTATCAAAGAATTTCTGCGCTGATTGCACTACTATACAATTATTTCTAATCTTGAAATATAATAAAATTGCCTTCCTTAGATGATCATTCACATACCACTTGCCTTTTTTATTTTCGACAATTGAAAGGATCCCATAATCCAGCTTATCTATAACATCATATATAAGCTGCCTCTCATTATCCAAAAATGAATCTTTTTTGAGAATTTTATTTATCAAAGTTTTTAAATCTTCCATACTATTAGTGAGTTTAAAAATTCTAAAATTTCTTTTAAATCCTTACCTAGATATAAAAGATTTTTTTTTGCGCTGTTAAAAAAATCATTATATAGGGAAAAAGAACCTACTGACCCTAATTCATTCACTATATTCGTTTTTTCACTTTCGCTTTTAGAGTCGTTTATATCGTCTGCAATTTGATAAGCAACACCCAAATCCCGCGCAAATCTATAGAGATACCGCTCATTGCTTACGTCTAAATTAGCTATTACAGATACAATTTTAGCAATGGCTATAAATAATGGAGAAGTTTTAAGAAGCGCAACGTCTATACTTTTACTCCCACCCTCAATATCTAAATATTGCCCTTTCATTAACCCATTATACCCTATAGAATCGCATACTATGAAAACAATATCATTCTTTATCCTATGCTCCAAGTTAGAGCGCATGATAAGCTCAAAAGCATATGTTAAAATTGTGTTACCTGCAAGGATAGCTATTGATTGTCCGTACTTTTTGTAACAAGATTCCACCCCTCTTCTCTCATCATCCCCATCTATTATATCATCATGCACTAGGGTATACTCATGCAATAACTCGATAATAGCAGCAAAGTGTAATGACTCTTCTCTATCTACTTTAAAGAGATCCGCAAGGTATATCAGCAAAGAACCCCTAATTCTCTTTCCGCCCGAAAGCGTAGCGTATAAAACGGCCTCAGATAATTTATCCTCTCCTTTAGGAAGAAACTTTACCAATTTCTCCTTTATTAATAGAGCTAATTCCTTATTCATAAAATTTATTCTATTACTAGATTTTGTTAAATTTACTAAATTAGATATAGTTTAATACTGCATAAATGAAGATGTTTTTATGAGCCTAAGGTTGTTGCTGACATTTATCATATTATTGAATTGCAAAACCGTGGTTGCAAAAAGTTTTATGTCTCCCAAGTATGCCGCCATTGTGGTAAATGCAGATACACAAAAAATTCTGTACTCCCAGAGCGCACTTGAACCAAGGCACCCAGCCTCACTGACAAAAATAATGACATTATACATTGTATTTGATGCAATAAAAGGAGGGAAACTAAACCCAATGAAGCCTATAGCAATTTCAACAAAGGCCGCAAAACAACCTCGCTCTAATTTAGCCTTAAAAGCTGGAACAATTATAACAGTAAGAGATGCGATAATGGGAGCTATAATAAAATCTGGCAATGACGCCACTGTTGCTCTTGCAGAGGTTTTAGCCGGTAGTGAGGAAAATTTTGTCAAAATTATGAATAGAAAAGCAAAAGAGTTAGGTATGATGAATACCGTGTTTCAAAACTCAACCGGCCTACCACATCCAAGACAGGTTACTACGGCAAAGGATATGGCAATATTAGCACTTTCAATGCTAAAACATCATAAAAGCACATATCATGTATTTTCCAAGCAAGCATTTTTATTGGGTGAGAAAATGGTCCTAACTCATAACAAGCTACTTGCCTCACATAAATGGGTTGATGGAATGAAGACAGGCTTTACAAATGCATCTGGCTATAATGTAATCACGACCGCTATAAAAGATGATGTTAGATTGATTGGCGTTGTAATGGGCTGCAACTCCTCATCAGAAAGAGACTCTAAGATGCTAAAGTTACTTGAGAGCCATTATGCAACTGGCGCAAAGAACATTGTAGGCGATCTAATTTTTGCAAAAAAACAGCAGATTAGCATAACGAACAAAAGCAACATAGACAGAAAAGATCCATTCTCTGTTATAAGTATAGCAAGTGCCTCTTCCTCAAAATAAGAGAGAGAGCATTAACAAAATAAAATAAAAAGGCAAAACTTGTTGATATATATACAGTATATATATAAGCTCATCTTATAAGCATCTATAAAGATTATAACCGGGTAGTAGGAAATATAACATATCGCCAGATCTACCGGGTAGCGTTTGTAATACTACGCAACCCTTATATCTATATAACGTACCTGATGCTGTGATGTTGTAAGCAACAACTTGGTTTTCTTACATATTTTTAAAACATCATGGCTGGTGGATGGTTAGATTACAGTATGTTTGGTTACTTGAGCAGTAACTTAAAAAAATTACAAAATGCCCAGGATTCTGGCAATCAAGGTGAAGTTCAAACCCTTATCAATAAAATAAGGAGTGATATAAACCATTATAAGTAGAATGGTACCAATATACTTGCCGAACTTGAGAAATTAGATGATCAAAATAATAATTTGTTTGTTCTTGCGTTTAGCGTAGATATTTTTGAAATTCAAAAATTAGTATGCGATCTATATATTGGGGAGATAAAAAATGCCAAAAACGAAGAAGATAAAGAAAAGTGCATTGACCTAATGTTAAATAATAATGAAAACGGGCAATCTTCCATTTCTATCATTCTTGATGAATATTTTAAGAAAGTAAAAGGTAAAGACAACGGAGAGGACTTAAAGTATTATCTCAATATATTAAAAGAGGTCGATTATAATTTAGCACCTTTGGCATATAATGAAAATGCGCTTAAATATTTTCAAGAAATTTTAAAGACAAAAGCATTTTCCGAAAAATTTAGAAAAGCAAACCTTAATGATCTTATAGTGAATTCAGTCGCCGAAGGGAGAATAGATATTTTAACTTTTTTAAAGGAAAAAAATTTACTAAATCTTCAAAAAGACAAAAATTATGACGTTGTTTATATAAACGGGATACATGAGGCTATTTTACACCTTATTTTAGAAAATTATGATAACAGCCCTGAGATACTAAATATCTTCGCAGATCAACTAAAAAGTAGCGAAGCATTTTTAACATTAGAATCTTTATCTAAAATCACAAACATAAATGAAGACTTTTTGAAGTCTTTAATAGAAATTGATATGCAAAGAAAGGATGAGCGCTTTATTAAAGTAGATGGTGTAGGAAAATTTTTAGAGAATATCAAAGAAAACCATCTCAAAGTATCCATGCTTGAGCATTTATTTTCTGAGAACAGATATACAAAAGAATTTGTAGAAAATATTGAAAATATCGCAAAAATAGCTCAGCAAGAGCTAATAAACTTTTATCAAAAAAAAGATTCTGACCAAAGCTTTATTCACTATTTAATGAGCTATGATCATGAATTTAACGTAATTTCATCTGATTATTGGAATGAATTACTTAGTAATTCTCATGTAGTATTAGAAGATAAATTAGCGATTGTATCTCACCTCTCTCACAAAGAAAGTGCAATAAGCTTAGATCAAGAAAGTATGAAAAAATTGATCCAAAGTGTAAAAGAGGAAAAAGACCTAGAAGTTCTTTTTCAAGATTTATTAGATTTAAATTATACGGATGCGTTTAATTCTTTTGGAGAAAAAGAGCTGCTTAACCTTTGGAGAAGTGACAGCAGGGCACCAGTTGCATTCTTGAAGTTAATCGCAACTACAGATTTAAAATCTTTAGAAAAATTTGCTAATATACAGGGGATAGATAAAAAACTAAATTCTAATATAAAAGATTTAGGGCCACTTTTTAAACTGACTGATGATGATTTAATAGCTAGATTTGATATTCTAGCAGATCGCTTAGGTAAAGATTCTGAATTTATATCAAAAATCCTTAATTCTGCTATCACTCATGATAAGCAAATACTAATGAATTTAGCAATAGATAAGGGTTTAATTGCAAAAGAGCAACTTTTACAAAATTATATTAAATCTTATAAAAGTGGTGGTAAGGAAATATGCAGAACAAGATTAAAGGATTTTATAGAATACGAAGGAAAAAATCCACATGATGAATATGGCAATAATATAATGCATCTCGCCATAATGAATGATGATTATCAAACCATAAAAGAAATTCAAAACCTAGGTCTCGTTGATTTATTTAGAGAAAAAAATCAAAATGGTATAACGCCTCTTGAATATCTAATAATTCATCCACCTAAAAACATAAATTATGAAGAGCTATCTGAATTTATTATACAACATAATACAGCTCAAGATATAAACTTATATACACTAGCTTATCATAGTAATAATAAAGAATTACTAACATCACTTTTATCTAAAGGTGATGTAGAAAAAGATGTAATAAGCAGCTTAATTAAAGAATCTATCGCCCAAAAAGATTCTGATTTTCTCCTTAATTTAATTAAAAATTATCCAGATCAATATAGGGCTATACAAGCTGAAAATGATTATAAAAGTATGGTAATTGCTATATTAAAAGATGATGAAAAAATTGCTAAAGAGATATTACAGGATAAAAATACAAGACTTGATCTTCAATACACACAGCAACCTTTAGATATATTGAAATTTTGCTTGTATGAAAATAATACACAACTAGCTACAGAATTGCTAAATAATAAAAATTATACGCTAAAAAACCCACCTGCCCCCGAATTAATCTTTAATCTTATTGAAATAAAATCAGATTCTAGAGATAAGATATTATCAGATCTATTGGCAAGTAATAAAATTGATCCTAATATCTCTATAACCAAATCGACTAATGAACCAGGTGATAAAAAAACAAATATCGAAATGTATATGCTTGGCGATTTATGCCTAAAAGGAGATATACATTTAGTTAAAGCATTACTAAAAAATCCAGAGATAAATCCTAATATTGGAGCAAAACTAGATAATGAAGATCGAGCAGTACATCCAATAGAATTAATACAAGATTCTATATTAAGCCTTCAAATGGATTATATAAATTCTAATAATGAAGATGAAAGGAAGAAAATGGAGGATAAGATTGCTAATTGGCATAATATAATTGCAGAAGTTGCAACAAATGAGAAAAGCAACATATCAGAAATTAAAATAGGTGGATTATCTACGGCAAAATTTATATATTTTTCTCCTTATGTAACGCAAGAAAATAAGGCAAAACTCTTTGAGCAACAGTTAAAAAATGATAAAGAAGGCTTCTTTTTAGAAGATGGTAAGAATAATTCATTATTAGAATCACTAATAATGGAGGGTGAGTTAGAATTAGTTGAGAATATTGTACTGCCTAGAATAGAACAGCTGGAATATATTCATCAAACCGCACTTGTTAACTCACTTATTAGGTGGAATAAAGAAGCGATTACAAATCAAAATTCAGAAGAAAAAGTCATACAAATACTAGATCAAATCCAAAATAAAACAGGTAAACCACTTCAAGAATTTATAGAGCCTGCATCAAAAAATAAAATGATACATTACGCTGCAGCAAGCGGCTCTGAAAAGATTTTCGATTATGTGAGTAAGCTGTGCGAGGTTGATAAAAACGATATAAGTATTCTTGCAGCCGCATATAGAGGCTCCAACTCTTCTATAATAAAAAAACTAGAACAAGATATAAAAAATCCTAATATGGTATTTGATTATCGAGATGAGGCCGGGCATAATATATTGCATTATCTTGCATGCGTGGATGAATCAATGGAAAATGATGCATATACTATAGCAAAAGATGTCCTAACACATAAAATAGATATAGATGCAAAAAATAGTATGGGATGCACGCCTTTAATGCTTGCAGCTGGTAGCAAAAATAATAAAATCCTAGATCTTATTCTTGAGAGGAACATAAATATAGATTCAAGAGATAACGAAGGTAATACAGCATTATCAGTAGCGGTGAATAGCAATAACTTCCACGCAGTAAAAAATATTATGAGCAATGGTGGGCAAATTAATATTGAAAATAAGCGTAACATACAACCACTTGCACTTTGTATGGAGGTAAATAATAGTGGAAAATTAATAGGAATAAAACAAGAAGCGGCAAGGGCGCTGATACAAAATAACGCAGACGTAAGCTTTCAGAGCGCCAAGAAAGGCTTTGTAACAAATCTCATTTCATCAATCTCTGCTCTTGCCGCATATTTTGCTATCTCTAAAATAATATCAACAATATCTTCTTTAACTGTTGGTTTGCTATTTTCTAGAAACGTACATGGGATAATTAATGGTAGCGTTGATTTTGCATTTTCTGAAAAAGCTTCTGAAAAAGTATCTGACCTTACTACAGAATTTATCAAGGATAAATTATTAACCAATAATGAGCATAAGATCGATGTACAAAACTTATTTTTAATTGGTGCCTTTAATCGTGACGGGCTACTAGGAAGAGTGCATTTTGGAGACGACCTAAAATCTAAAATGGAAAAAACAAGTGTATATAAAGGCCTAGATAACAGCCAAGCAGAAAGCGCTGTATTTAGCTTAAGTAAGCTAACTGATTCTTATATAGAAAAAAATAAATATCACATACTACAATCCGCCGCTACACAGGGAATGAACATTAAAAATGAGATGAAGAAATTCTCTTTATTAAATGTTGGGAAATCCGATCTCAAATCAATGCTTGATGATTTAAAAAGTGCATACAGTATGGTTTTAGAAAAAGAGACTCGCAATATGCACGCCTACCTGAATCAAAGTTCTCTTAACAAAATAATAAAAACCCACTCCCCGCAAGATATAGCCATAGCCTTGAGCCATGCCTCCAATGAAAATAGAGAAAATTTTGAAACATTGATGAAGGGAATTTCTAAATGCGAGATATTAGTAAAAGATTTCAATGTATTACTAAAAGCTTCAGAGATAAATGAAGAGATAAAGCAATCTAAAAAAATAACTCCTGAACATAAAATGAGCGAAAAACATAAGGAGATATTATCACTTATTTCTACAGCTTTAGAAAGCGATAAGGCAGATCTTTCCGCTTTAATAGATAATTCAAAAAATCACGCTACAAAACTTAAACTTGAATATGAAGATAACATTAAAGATTCAACTTGGAAAAACTTTGAAATAAAAAAGAATCCTAATAAAGCTCTATTAACTAATGTTGCAAATAAAGTAGGAGCACTTGTTGGATTTGGCGCACAAACAACATACCTTGCATATGCTTGCTATTCGAGTGAAAACTCTGCGCAACAAGCAACAATAGGGTCATTGTATTTAGGTAGCGTTCTTTATTCTATGTATGGACAGGCGAAAGATATGGCATCTTGGAGTTATCAATTCTGCAAACCATACGTAGCAGGTTTAAAAGATATTATTTATTCTGAAGATGACAAAACAAAATTTACAGCAGAGTTTAAATTTTCATCTACGGTTAATGATATCTCAAAATATACAATACCTGAAACCGCTCTAATAAAATTAGACGATTCAAAAATTTCTATAAACCTAGATAAAGCAAAAGGTAAATATCAGTCCATTATAGATAATTCTAAAGCAAAGCATAACATGGCTCATATTCTTTAATTCAAATCTTTGTAACCTTTGCTAGAGCCGTTCTAAATACACTTGGTAATGCATACCTATTTTTTTTATAGATAGTTTTATGCCAAATATAAAAAATTATATTATTTATATTATATTTCAATAGAACAAGCACATTGCTGTAATATGACATAATGCGCCACTCTTAATATATCCATTTCTTATGGTATCACCTTTTTCTACTGGTTCTTAAATAATGAATCTGTAGTAATTTACTCTTATATCCTCCGCAATATTTCTTTATATATAAGGGCAAGCATCATAAAAATTGGATGAAAAATTTTTATAATCATCTATGGTGCATGCTGAAAATATTTATTTACAAATATGGATTCAAGGTATCAATTACTGAAAACTTTATCTGAATATACCTGCTCTAGTATCCAGGAAAAGACTAATAAACTACTGATAACGTCTTTCATAGAACAGAATCCAGATTGTTTTTATAGATCTTGCATAAATGGACATGTAACAGGTAGCGCGCTACTATTATCTCATGATAAACGCTATATTTTACTTCATTTTCATAATTTATGCCAAAAATGGCTACCATTTGGTGGTCACGCAGATGGAGAATCTGATATTGCCAGTGTTGCAATGAGGGAGCTTGCTGAGGAATCAGGAATTACTGATGTCGAGCTACTCTATAATTCACCATCTTATATTAATATACATTATATACCGCACAATGATAAAAAAGGTGAAAAGGAGCACGTGCATTATGATATAACATATACCTTTATTTGCAAAAAAGCTGAAGATTGCCTGCAAAGCCCCGAAGCTCTAGAAATGAGGTGGATACCAATAGACATACTAAAAAAATATGACATGCATGATATACTTGCTATAACACTAAAAAAACTAGAGTTGCTATAGAAATCCATTGCCAAAAGAGTTCAGTTCTTATGCTGGAATCAGATCTCTCAAATATAATTCGGGATCGCAAATATTGGGCCGTGCCAACTTAATAGCCAAAACCGCTAATTAAAAAACTTAATATTTATTTATCCTTAGCCAACAACTACTAATGTAGCTGGTAACCTATTAACTATTTTCCTCACTAGTTAGTAGCATCGGTCTCTTGAGCAAATTTTGCAGATGCTAGTTTTGCTGCTGGTATTCTGTAAGGTGAGCACGATATATAATCTATACCAACACTGTTAAAAAAACCTATCGACTGGTAATCACCACCATGCTCACCGCATACACCAATCTTTATGTTAGAATTAGAAGCCCTCATATCTAATACAGAACTCCTTATAAGCCTTCCAACGCCATCCTGATCAATAGATACAAAAGGATCATAGGTTAAGATATTAGATTCTTGATAAGAATTCATAAACTTATAAGAATCATCTCTTGATATACCAAATACAGCCTGTGTTAAATCATTCGTACCAAAACTACAAAAATCTATATGTTTTGCTATCTCTGAGGCAATTATAGCAGCTCTTGGCGTTTCTATCATAGCACCAAACTTATATGATACCTCACCAAACTCAGACGCTATTTTACACACCATCTCCTTTATGAATATTAGCTCTTCAATACAAGAGATAAGCGGGATCATAATTTCAATATTAGGCACTATATCAAAATTCCGTATAACATAACGCGCAGCCTCAAATATAGAAACAATCTGCATTTTATATATTTCAGGATGTGTAATAGCAATCCTACAGCCTCTATGCCCTAGCATAGGATTATACTCAGCCAATCTGCTCATTTTATCATTTAGTTCTGCGATTGACTTGCCTGATCTTCTTGAAAATTCCTCAATCTCCTTTACATTTTTAGGTAAAAACTCGTGCAGAGGTGGATCAAGAAGTCTTATGGAAACTGGCTGCTCCTCCAGCAATTTATAAATCGATATAAAATCACTAATCTGGAAATCCATCGCTCTTTGCATAGCCGCAGACCTAGTATCAGATTTACATAATATTATTTGCCTAATGGCAAAAAGTCTCTCCTTCTCTAAGAACATATGCTCGGTCCTACATAGCCCAATACCATTGGCACCAAATTTCATTGCCGCTTTTATATCTTGCTCGATCTCTGCATTTGCCCTAACCTGCATTTTCTGCTCTTTATCTACAAGCGCAAAAAGCTTCCAAAAATATTCTGATAACTGGGTTTGTTTAAGCTCCACTGGCCCTTTAAATATCCTTCCACTTGTACCATCTATAGCAATCTGATCACCTTCTACGAATTCTATATCATTAAATATTAACTTACCTTTTGATATAAAACCATTTTCTACTCCACACACACATGGCTTACCCATCCCACGAGCAACAACCGCAGCATGTGAAGTCATTCCTCCTTTTATAGTTAATATACCATCTGATATATTGAACCCACCAATATCCTCAGGGCTTGTTTCTTCTCTGCAGAGTATAACGGGGCCTCTTAAGAAAAGCTTTTCCGCAGATTCTGTAGAAAACGCCACCGCCCCACATGCCGCTCCAGGAGAGGCTGGTAACCCACAAGAAATTTCCGACACACCACCAGTGATCTCTTTATGCAAAAAATTATTCACTTGATCATTAGTTATTCTCAGCAATACGTCTTTTGTAGAAATTAACCCTTCATCAAGCATATCTAGTGCTATCCTCACCGCAGCTCTTGGTGATCTTTTCCCGTTCCTTGATTGCAAGATCCACAGCTTACCTTTTTCAACAGTAAACTCTATATCTTGCATATCTCTATAATTCTTCTCTAATGATTTTGATATTGAGTAAAATTGCTCAAATAACCCAGGCATTATTTGCTCCATTGATGCTTGATTCTTACCAGATATTGGCAAAGGAGTATGGGCGCCAGAAACTATATCCTCCCCCTGAGCTTGCAGCATAAACTCGCCATAAAACTCATTAGCTCCATCAGAAGGGTTTCTTGTAAACGCAACGCCTGTACCACTTCTATCTTTAAGGTTTCCAAAAACCATTAATTGAACCGTTACCGCAGTACCTCCGTGATGCGATATTTTATGTATATCACGATAAGTGATAGCACGCTTTCCATTCCATGAACGAAAAACACATTCTATTGCATTCAAAAGAAGTGTTTTAGGGTTTTCATTTATACTATACCCAATGCTCTTTTCAATAAGATCCCTGAGAACAAAAACTGCACGCTTTACATCTTCAAGGGTTTCATTATTTGATATGGCATTCATCACACTAGGCGCCATTCCTAAAACTATCGCCCCATACATATGAAGAAATCTCCTATAACTATCGTAGGCAAAAAACTCGTCACCTGTTCTTTTAGCAAGACCTATTACAGAATGATCATTTAACCCAAGATTTAATATAGTATCCATCATACCAGGCATAGATACCTCAGCACCAGATCTGACAGATACCACCATTGGCACCTCCGAGTCACCAAACCTCAATTTAGTTTTTTCTTCAAGAACCAAAATTGCATCGTTAATCTCCTCAATTAACTTAGGACATAAGGTGTGACCATTTTTATAATAATCTGCACATGCCGTTGTCGTTATTACAAAACCATCAGGAATAGGAATGCCCATCCTTTTCATCTCAAAGAGCACAGCACCCTTATTACCTAAAAGCTCCCTAGATGAATCTAAGCACTTATCATCAAAATGGTATACGAACCTCATCCTAAATTATCAAAAACTTTCATCATCTTGTACATTTTCTTGTACATTCTCTTTCAATGCTTCTTGGGCTGTAAACCCAGATATAGTACCAGAGCTTCTTATTTTACCTTCTATTTTCTCTGCAATAGGCTGATTTTCTTTCAGATACCTTTTTACATTTTCTTTTCCTTGCCCAATTTTTTGCCCTTCATAAGAATACCAAGAACCTGATTTTTCTATGATATCAAGAGAAACAGCAATATCCACAACTTCACCAAGCCTTGATACACCTTCTCCATACATTATATCAAATTCAGCAACTCTAAATGGTGGGGCTATCTTATTTTTTACTACTTTAGCCCTAGTCTGATTTCCTACAATAGTCTCTTTTTCCTTAATACTATTAATTTTTCTTATATCTATGCGGATAGAAGCATAGAATTTCAAAGCATTACCACCTGTTGTTGTTTCAGGGTTTCCGAACATAACACCTATCTTCATCCTTATTTGATTAATGAATATAAGTATCGTATTGGTCTTTGATATATTTGACGTTAATTTTCGAAGCGCCTGACTCATCAGCCTTGCTTGCAATCCCATGTGGCTATCTCCCATCTCTCCTTCAATTTCCGCCCTAGGAACAAGTGCCGCAACACTATCTATCACTATAACACTAAATGCCCTGGATCTAACTAATGTATCCGTTATTTCTAGCGCCTGCTCACCATTATCAGGCTGTGAAAGTATCAACTTACCTATATCAACACCTAATTTTTTTGCATAAGATGGGTCTAATGCGTGTTCTGCATCTATAAAGGCACAAGATCCACCTAATTTCTGAGCTTCTGCTATTGCTTGAAGCGCTATCGTTGTTTTACCAGAGCTCTCCGGACCATATATCTCTACAATCCTTCCCTTAGGAAGCCCACCACCAAGCGCAATATCAAGACCAAGAGAACCTGTTGAAATTGTCTCTATTTCAAGCTTCTCCGCGGCACCAAGTCTCATAATTGAGCCTTTACCATAAACCTTCTCTACCTGAGTAAGCGCAGCTTCTATAGCCCTTTGTTTATCTTGATCTGTTGGTAACACCATGTTGAACCTAAAATTAAATAACTCAAATCCCCATGGCTTGCGTAATTAAACTAACAAAAACCAACCTGGATAAGTACAGAGCAGATTATAAGCTTTAATTGCTATTAATCCATACTATATATTTTAATTGCACAGTTATTTCTAATAACGCAACCTACCAGGCAGCGCATAATACAACCAAAAACCATTTTGCGATATATAAAACCTGATTTACCTGTAAAGACAGATAACGGTAGCGGAGGAGGGACTTGAACCCCCGACACGCGGATTATGATTCCGCTGCTCTAACCACCTGAGCTACCCCGCCTTAGTCAACAATAGCCTTAACGAGCCATGGATCTTATAACTACTTATTTTCAGAAAATCAAGAATTAGCTTTGTTATATATAAGATCATCTCACTAGCAATAAGTCATACACGCAACATTGCCGCACCAAAAATACAGCACCTAAAACAAAAAGGCCCCAACTTACAGCACAACTAGTTTCTATAATCTATTACTCACCATTAACAATTCTCTTAAACTCCTTACCAACTGTAAAACTTATTCTTTTTTGTGCGCGAACCTTGGCTACAGTTCCTTTAGGGGTCCTAACCTTTCTTTCTGCAATATCCTTTTTCTTAAAAGTTCCAAAACCAATAAATTGCAACTCATCATTTTGAGTCACGGTATTCACCACATGCTTCAATACAGAATCTAGTAACCTGGCAGTTTCCGCCTTACTCTTACCAAGCTCTTTTGATAACCCATCTACGAAATCGCTTTTATTCATAATAAAAAACCAATTATTAAATTTTGTTAAACGGTAAGCTACATCAAAACAAAAGAGTGGCGATGCATTCCGTCGCGCGACAGAGTATAATACCAAACTTTGAGGCCTTGCAAGAGCTTTTCTAGAATATAGCTATCACATATCAAATATATTGAAATATTTTTTATTTTATTGTCAAAAATATAGTGCATTACGTTGCTTTGTAATCTTATAGCGCTACAATTCTTTATAAAAGCATAGGTTCAGGTAGAACATTGTATACTTTGCATAAGTCTCTTTATATAAGACGAGACTAGTTTTAGAAAAATGTATACTACAATAGAAGGAATTGTTATGCGGAAGTGATTATTAGAATGTCCGGCAAAGCAGTATTATGAAATCAGATGCACCTCACCACCAGCTTGGTCCCATGCCAGTTCACCATCATAAAATCCACTTTCATCATTGGAATCACGATACATTATATCATTATCCTCCTTATTATGATCGATCACTAATAAATTGGCTTTTAGGCCTAATTTAATATTATATGTATCAACACAATCTAAATCAGCGAATAAATTTCCTTCATTTACGCCGCTAATCACTTGTCTTAGCACCTCCATAGATGCAAGCGCAGACCTTTTATCAAGGCCTACTAACACCTCGTCCATTATAACAGTGACGTATTTTATCTGCCCAGGATTTTTATAAAGATCATAAAGTTGAAATATAACACGGGCTATATCAACCTTTTTTTGCTGTCCACCGCTAAGAGCAGTGCACCAATCATTCTGAAATTCATTTATTCTCGTATAAAGGCCATCTTTCGATTCTGGCGAGCCATTTTTTTCCAATAATCTAAATATATATCCTACAACCTTTTCCAAGCTTGCGCGCTCATCATCTTCAGGCTTGAGACACGTAACAGTTTCAAGCAATGTGCGTGAAGGTAAGAAGAAGGAATTCTGTGATACCATTACAATTTTCACTTCATCATTTGAATTACATGGAAAACTTATTGTACCATCCATAGAAAGGCCAGGCACAGTACTTCCAATTCCTTTTAATGCATCACAGAATATTGATTTACCACACCCAGAAGGCCCTGTTATTGCGTATATTTTACCATACTGCAAACTTATATCCCTCATATCAGAAAGCACTCTAATTGTGCTATTATCAGTTTGCATTTTAATACTACAATTTAGCACAATGTCTTTGCCAGTTGGGTCATATACAACCTCGGGCGGGTTGTTATATGGTATTTTATTAAGCATATCAATTAACCCAAAAACCCTTGCGCCCTGTGCTTCTAATATTGTATCAATTTGTAATCTTGGATACTTTTGGAGGTCTTTATATTTTACAATACCTTTACAATCCAAATCTATCAATTCAAGAAAACCCCAATTTGCGGCATATCCCCCAGCAGCCCCAGCAGTAATATTTATAACCCGTTGTACAAAAGAAGTCATCAGCTCTGCTGCTTCATATACAAAACAAAAATCACAACCTTCTAAATTATATTTTTTACAAACCCCCATCTCTATGCGCCTCTCTATAGCATTAACATCTATAGCTACTTCACTGAACATACCTTTTTCTACTAATTGCTTTCCATGCATAGTTAAACAAAATTTCATCATATTTCTCAAAAAGACCGAAGTTCCTAAGGTCTTGCTATTTTCATGATATATTTTTGAATCCGATCTGGTTAACCAAGATATAACTTCAAACAATGTATATTTGATAAAGCTACCAGATGGGTTTCGAAGCATATCAATTATGTATTGAGCCCCAAATACATAACGACAGGCTCCTCCAACACTTGTCTCAACAAACTCTATTATATTAATCTCTAAACCATGCATAAACTCTGCAAATTTTGCACTAGAAGAGACCTTAATAATATTTTTTTCTTCTTCTAATATAGCTTTTAAGACCGATTCTTTTATAACTGGTATAACCATTTTCTTAACAAAGCTGTCTATATTAAGCTCAAGCATACTAGAAAAGACGGCCTCAATCACCGACTCTGCAAGTCGCAAGATTATCTTATACTTTTCAATCCATTGATCGGATTTAGCCCATATTTTATCACCTATAAAATATATGAGCTCAAAAAGTAGTGAAGGCATTTCTTTTATCAAAGCGCTATAAACCAAGAGTTTTTTCTCTAATTTATAGACCTCAGCATCTGCTTTTTGTTTATCTTCTGGATTATTACCATCCGTAATTTTATAAACATTTTCTAAATATAATGTGTTTTTTCTGTAAAACCTAAGTATTGAGTGACCCATTACCATCTGCATCATAAACCCACTAGCTATACCAGCAACACCAGCAACCGCCAATTTTGAGCTATTAAAAATCCCACCTAACGATAACATGCAAAAGAGGCCAATTGCTGAATTACTAAAATAACTTTGCCCATCTTTTGTAATAGATAAATCTGCTAATTTATTATCTATATAATCAGCCGCAGTAATAGATGCCGCTGACCCAAGTGCTAAAAGTGCTTTATATGAATAAGTTGATTCTCCAGCGCTAAATATCTGAGCCGCAGCACAGCGCACAAAAATATCTAAAAAATTGTAGGCTGGATTTTCATAATCACAACTACTTGCAAGCTTACTAACAAAAAATCCCACTACATTAATTGGGATAGATGCTACTCTTCTAAAGAGGGCAGTTGTATAAAAATCTATTAATGTCATATTAAATTTATTGATTATTACGAGCTAATAATCCGACATGCTCACCAAGGATTTGTTAACAGATTAGTTAACTTCTCTGTTAATGAATAGCAATAAATAACATAAGTTGCTGGCTATACGCTATAAGTTGATTCAATAAATCAGTATATAAGATGCTAGAGTATAAATAATTTATGACGTTGCGTATTTAAGTGATGGCAAAATAATACCAAAAGGAATCAAGCATATAGTAAGCTGCTTAATAGAAGCTAAAAACTCGAATTCAAAGGACTCGAGTAACCAGTGCTCTAAATGCCCAGGCCTTTTCTATAGTTTAGAGATTTGGCGCGATCTATACATGATAATAGGAAATGAAAATTATAATTAGGTATATTGGTGATACTTTGCACCACCATCCAATTGTATTATAGAACCCGCAATGGATTCGTTTTGTAGTATGAAGTGCACAGTGCTTAATACTTGTTCGTAGTGAATAGCTTGCCTCATCAATGTATTTTTTTGCACTAACTTGTCAGGAACATCACCTTCATCCAATAATACGTATCCAAGAGACAAACCATTAACTCTTACCTTCGGGGCCAGTTCCTTTGCCATAACCTTCGTCAAATACTCAAAAAGCACTTTACTTGCGGAATATGAAAAAAAGGACTCATTATTTAACGTAGAATCAAGTATATTAATCACATTTTTTAATGTGATCTTAGAGCTCGCGCCCTGAACTATTAAAGTAGGTATTAGAGCATTAATAGTCGTATGTTTAGTATAACTATTAGCATCAAAAGAACTAAATGTATCTCTCTCAAACAAAGAGGCATTATTTATTATCACCTCAGCTCCAGAAATAAAATCTAAAAAATCCTCTGAGAGCCCATTACTAATTTGAAGAAAATCCATTTGAAATAGATCGGCCTTTTTACCTACCTCCTCTATTTTCCTTATAAGATCTTCTATAACTTTTAATGAAGAATTGTAGTGAAGCAGCATATCATAACCACTTTTTGCAAGACTGAGAGAAAGAACCCTGCCTAATTTACTTGACGCACCCGTCACAAAAGCCTTTTTAACCATTATACTATATAATCAACCCTAAGTTATAATATTTAATAACGTGTATTTGTAAAAACAAACAAAATGCTTTAGAGTTTCTTAAAATATTTATACAACATCATATATAGTAACAACCTTCAAAAAAGGTAGCCCTCACACATAAATCAAGAGAAACAAATATATTAAATGAAACTATTAACATACTAAACTTCCCAATTGGACTATACTTAATGGAACTACAGTAATTCCTCTGGAATATAACGCAATTTTAACTAATATGATCATTTATATATACATAACGATCTTAGAGCTTCACACAGCTTGGTATTTTTCTAAATAATTCAAAAAAATTAGAAGATGTAATCTTTTTAAATTTTTCTAATTCAATACCTAAGAATGAGGCTAAAAACTCTACTGTATGCACAATGTAGCTCGGTTCATTACTTTTACCTCTGTGTGGTACAGGAGATAAAAATGGCGAATCCGTTTCTACTAATATTTTAGATTCAGGGATATTTTTAAAAACATTTCTAAGCTCATTAGTATTTTTAAATGTAACAACACCTGAAGCAGAAATATATAAACCAAGCCCAATACACTCTTGTGCAAATTCCAAACTACCAGTAAAGCAATGCATCACACCAGTAAATTTCCCCCTTTTCATATGCTTTTTTAAGATCTCTACCGTATCACTCTCAGCTGATCTTGAATGTATAATAATGGGAAGACCAGTTTCTTGAGATGCAATTATATGTTGCTCAAACAGCTGCTTCTGCTGCTCAATATTTTGAGATTTAAAATAATCGAGGCCAGTTTCTCCTATGCTAGAAACTTTCGTAAAATTGCAGTTGCTTAAAATCTCTTTATGATCAACAAACGCGTTCTTCTCTACATTTAGTGGATGAACGCCAACAGAGCAGTATACTTGAGCAAAACTATCAGCTATAGCCCTAATTTCATCAAACTCATCCATAGAAGTACATACAGACTGCATCAACGAGACCCCAGAGCTAACAGCCCTGGAGATAACCCCGTCCAAGTCACATTTAATTTGCTTAAAATTTAGATGACAATGACTATCTATAATCATTAAAGAATGAGTAATAAAATATTAAGTTATTTAAAGAACTTCTCCATCTCTTGAACAAGCTTAGAAACTGCTTCTATAGATTTATTCATATTATCCTTATCATGCCCATTAAGATTTATATCTATAATCTTTTCGACACCAGTGTTACCAATAATAACTGGAACACCTATATACATACCTGTCACACCATATTCACCATTTAGATATGCTGCACAAGGCAGTATCCTTTTTTTATCTAACAAATAAGATTCCGCCATCTGAATTGCAGAAGCAGCAGGCGCATAGAATGCGGAATTTTTTTGTAAAAGCTGTACTATTTCACCACCACCATTCCTGGTTCTTTCTACTATCTCGTCAAATTTTTCCTTAGTTATCCAACCCATATCCATCATTTCTGAGATTGGTATCCCTGCAACATTCGTATATTTTACAAGCGGCACCATTGTATCACCATGCCCACCCAAAACAAAGGCATTAATATCTTCAACCGAAACACCAAGCTCCTTGGCAAGGAATAGCTTAAACCTTGCACTATCTAAAACCCCAGCCATTCCAACAACCATTCTATGATCAAGCCCACTTAATCTGTGGAATGCATACACCATAGCATCTAATGGATTGGTCACTATTATCACAAACGCATCTTTTGCGTGTTTTTTTATGCCATCAGATACAGTCTTCATTACATCAATATTTGTTTCAAGTAAATCATCTCTACTCATACCTGGCTTTCTGGCAATACCGGCCGTTACTATTACAACCTTAGAACCCCTGATATCCTCATAATCAGATGTACCTATAATGTTCACATCGTTATATGATATAGGGTTCGTATGCTCTATATCAAGCGCCTTACCCTTTGCATAATCAGCAGTTTTATCCAAAAGAACAACATCTCTAGCAAGCCCTTTAAGCGCAATAAGATGAGTTAGAGTACCACCTATATTTCCACCACCTATAATTGCTACCTTGCTTCTTTCCATACCCATAAAGAAAAAACCATTATTAAAATCTGATATCGAAAATCGTATCAGTAAATTTATAGCTTGGCTATCTAAAAAGAATTTAGCGCAATATACAAAATAATGACATGCAGAATTTTCATCTTAATTATAAATTAAATGCCGTATACAGCCCTATAAGCTTAAGATATGCAGCATATAATTTTACGCTTACAAAGCTCAATATTTAAAAGATAGATAATGCAGTTTATATTTTTTATATTAAATCACTAGCTTAAGTGGAGTCAGATCACCTTATAATCGATATGAATAGAGTGCTTATTTCATTATTTATTTATGTCAAAATCTTCTACAATAGATATCAATTTAGAAAGTCCTAAAACAGATAATACTCAACGTTTGGCATTGCATAGAGGGCGACTTTTAAAATTGATGGAGGCATGTAATGATAAATTACAAGAAAGGGGAACCACTGAGAAAGAGACGCAGGCCATCGCTAGTCTTCTACAAACAGTGTTATCTACTTTAGATAGAACGACCAAGGAGAGTATTACTATAGGCCACAAGGAGTTAGAAGAGTGTGGTATAGACATAACAAAAGCAAATCAGGTATTAGGAACTACAACGCGTTCTAATAATAAATCTATTGATAGTGGTAATATATCAATAGACTCTAAATTGCTCGATACAATTGGTACCAATGAACCATTTAAAAAGCCATTAAAGAATGCAAAAATCTTTCTAGATGCTGTACGCAGTAAAAGTGATACTATTGATAAAAACCAAAACATAGTCACCGCTGCTGATAGTACTGTAGAAGTAGTTGATAAATTAGTAGAACCAACTCCTGATACAACTCATGAAAAACAAATAGAGCAGGATAGTTTTATTAGAAAATTTTTGATTGCCATAAAAGATGTTGTGAATTCTATGCTCAGTTGCCTAGGAATTAAAACAATGAATAACAACAAGCATCAAGATAGATTAACTGCTGAGCGAACTAACAGTGTATCTGAAGTGCGCTCCAGGTCCTGAGTGAATGAAAAACGTTTAAAAAGATGTGATGGTAAAAATTAGGTTTGCCAATTTAGCCTACAACGTTAAAAGCTATGTGTTTTTTGAAAAAACAGTATATCCATGGAATAGCTATGCTTAAAATAAGAAATTTAGCCCATAAATCTGGATTTATGCACATTTAGAGATAAATAAGAGGGTTTTCAACATAGATATGCTATAGTTTTGTTGATGATCTCAACAAGGAGTGGTTCAAATGATCCAATGCAAGACGTGTGGCGGTGAGAGAATTGTAAATTGTAAAAAATGGCAAAAACAAAGGTGCTATAAATGCAGAGAATGTGGTCTCAATTTTGTTGAAGGCGGATCGCGCCGAAAAACCCAAAACTACGCTCAAAAAAGCTCTGTGCGTTTTGCTGTATGCCACACCGGAAAAGCATCTTTCAATAAGCTGGCAAAATGGCTGAATCACTCTCCTCATTTATCGTTGGATCGTGGAGGCGATGGAAACCACGCCTGAGCCTGAAATTTCTGGCGATATTCAGGAAATGGAATTTTGACAAGATGTGGCATTTTATTGGGTCAACAAAAACAAATACTGGGTCATCAACGCCTTGGCTCAAAATTGCCTGGGTTACAGGTCTTAGTGATGCTTAAACCTTTAGACAATTGTATATTTTTACGGATAATTGGTATGTATTTTCGAAAGTTTAAGATCGTCACATTATCGGCAAAAAAGACACTGTCTGTATCGCACGTGATAACACAAGGAATTGTTTAGGTCGTATGACCAGGTGCACAAAAATCGTCTCCAAAAAAGAGGAAATGGTTTACGGCTCAATCAAGCTTTGGGTCGCTCTTTCAACGCCAGAAATCTTCGCTCATTATCAAGAGGCCTTTCTATCTATATGTAGGTGAAAACTCTCAACTTTTTTGAAGAAAATGCCACAGTTCATCGAACTCTATCTCCTGGATATCTGCCAGAAATGCTGAATTCTGAAGTCTTGGCCTCTACGATCCACCGATAAATGGGCGAGTGATTTAAGACTTTTCATGGAAAATGAGGCTTTCCCAAGGCTGTAGAGGATCACGCAAAGAGCCTTTTGACGGTCGTTTCACGGTTATACCGACGATCTCCCTTCACAAAATTCTCAAGGTCACATGCTTTATATTTATAGCGCTGAATCCCGCGCACATTGCCATTCTTATGCGTATCTTCGCTTTTGCAACTTTTTCAGATGATCATCTGAAACCAACCTAATTGAGTATTTCAATAGCATTCTATCAAAATACTATCTAAATGTGAAGACTCTCTTATTTGGAAATACGAAACATTGAGAAGATTACAATTTATAGCAACCAACCACATAGCTTCAATCCAACAGCTATATAGAGAGAATCAAACCTTTTCAACGAAGCGACAGAAACTTCCAAATCACAACATGTGTTATAGCTGTTTTATTTGAGGTGGCGTAGACAGCACACAATAATACCGCATATATTAAAGCCTATGCTAATTCAGCTTAAATCACTACATAACATCTTAGCAAAATGGCAAGCAAAACTGTAAAAGGAAGAGCCAAATACCAAATTTTAGCCCCATAAACACAATTGCTCGCCATTAACAGTGAAAATATCTGCCTAATATTGCTTCCTTTTCACAAAAAATATATCACTTTCCGCAGAGTGCTGCGGTTTTCTCCTTGTGTCTCTGGAATCACCCCTGGTATCCCTAGAATCACCTCTTGTGTCTCTGGAATCGCCCCTGGTATCCCTAGAATCACCTCTTGTGTCTCTGGAATCGCCCCTAGTATTACTACGCGGTTTAGATGGGTACCTCTTATTCTCATCATCAGACGAAGAAGAAAAGCTTCTTTTTCTAGCACCTGAGTCAAATCTACCTTCAGAAGAACGCAATGGCTTACCCACCCTCTCCTCAGAATCTTCTCTCATACTAAGCCTAATCTTTCCGTCTCTCTCAATTCCTATGACCCTCACATTTACTTCATCCTCTTCCTGAACCACCTCAGATATATCTTCTACCCTTTTAGTAGAAAGCTCACTGACATGCACAAGCCCTTCCTTAGTTCCCATAAAACGAACAAATGCACCGAACTGAGCAATCTTTACTACAACACCCTGATAGACCTGCCCAACAACAGGCTCTGCCACTATGCCTTCTATCATCCCAAGCGCTTTATTAGCGGAATCAGAATTTGAGCCATATATGGTTATATCACCACTATCTTTTATATCTACCTTTGCACCAGAACGCTCACATATATCCTTAATAATCTTACCACCAGCACCTATGACCTCCTTAATCTTATCCTTAGATATCTTAATATCCTTGATAACAGGCGCATACTTACTTAAAACAGCCCTAGGAGAGTCAATTACCTCGTTCATCTTACCAAGTATATGCTCTATTCCAGTATAAGCCTGAGATAATGCATTTGAAAAAATGGAAAAATTTATACCAGGTATCTTTATGTCCATCTGGAACGCGGTTATACCATTTTTAGTCCCGGCAATTTTGAAATCCATATCGCCAAGATAATCTTCCTCTCCGGTTATATCAGATAAAATTACACACTTATCACCATCTTTTATCAATCCCATAGCTATTCCAGCAACTTGAGAAGAAAGCGGTATACCAGAAGCCATCATGGAAAGTGATGCCCCGCAAACAGTTGCCATTGAAGAGGAACCATCTGATTCTGTAATCTCTGAAACAACCTTCACCGTATATGGAAATACATCTTTACCAGGTGTCACAGCAGAGATAGCCCTAAGAGCCAATCTACCATGCCCTATCTCTCTACGCCCAGCAGGTCTCATTGGCCCTGACTCACCTACAGAATATGGCGGGAAATTATAATGCAGCATCAACCTCTCAGTGGAGCTACCGGTTATATTATCTATGATCTGTTCATCTTGAGCAGATCCTAACGTAACAACAACACATGCCTGTGTGTCACCTCTAGTAAATAGAGCTGAACCGTGGGCTCTTGGCAATAAATCTAACTCACCGTATATCCCCCTTATATCAGTCACAGACCTACCATCTGCTCTAACCCCTGTACCTACTATCTTTTCCCTCATTACCTGATAGCATATGGTATCAAAGGAATGCATCACATCTTTTAACTGTTCCTGTGGAGAATTTGATGAAAGCTCAGATCTCAAATCAGATATCATCTTCCTTCTCCGGACCTTTTGCACTTCTTCATAGCAAGTAACAACTTTATTACGAATCTTCAAATTTACTTCTTCGAAGGAGCCATTAGTTTGAGCTACATATTGCGGCTTATTACCACTTCTAATTTCTTTAGCAAACCCTTCAACAAAAGCTACTAGAGATTTTATATGATCATGCGCAAACCCTAATGCATCGAGCATTACTTGTTGCGAAAGTTCACGTGATGAAGACTCAACCATCATGATAGAATCGTGCGTTCCAGCAACGACCATATCTAGTGTATCATCCTCTGAGCTACTGAGATTTAAAACAGGTGCTCCGTTTTTAAACCCAACCCTAACAGCGGCCAATGTATGCATAAATGGTGCATCTGATATACAAAGGGCGGCTGACGAGCCTATTATTGAAAGAACGGCAGGATCATATTCAGGATCATATGACAAAACAGTACATACTACACTTACCTCATGTCTATAACCTTTAGGAAACAGAGGCCTGATTGGCCTATCTATGAGCCTAGAGATTAAAACCTCTCTATCTGAAGGCTTCCCTTCTCTCTTTTGAAAACCTCCAGGAAATTTCCCAGCGGCATAAAACTTTTCTTGATAAGTGACACTTAACGGGAAAAAATCCACATCTTCACTAGGTGACTTATTTACGACGACTGCACACAGGACTACAGTTCCACCCATCGAAACCACAACAGAGCCACTAGCATGTCTCGCTATCTTCCCAGTAGAGAGACTTAAGCTCTCACCACCAAAAAGCACTTCTTGCCTTAATTCTTTAAACATTATTTAAATATTTATCCAATAAAATTCTTAAATTTTTCTATATTTTTCCATTTTTTACTTTCTAAGACCTAGCCTCTCTACTAGATCTTGATATCGTCCAGCCGATCTTTTACTAAGATATGTAAGCAGAGCTTTCCTCTTATTAACAACCCTAAGCAACTCTCTAACAGCCTGGTGATCTTTGGGGTGGCTTTTATAGTGCATTGCGAGATTCCTTATTCTCTCACTAAATATAGCGCACTGAGCCTCAACGGATCCCGACCCAGCTTTTGAAAATTCTTGTATCAGCTCGGCTTTATGCATTTTCACATTAGACATCTAAAACCATATAAATTTGAAAACAAACATTAAACAAAACCCCTTACAGGCTTTAGTAAACAGTGAGTTAACTCACATATGGCCACAGGCACATCCTCAGATTCTGAAACAACCAAAACTCGAGAAGAAGTACAGCAACCAACAGGAAGATTAACAACTCTACCAAGCTTCAAAAGCGCGGCAACACCATCATCAACCTTTAGCCTAATCGCTTCATCTACCATAGAAACACAAGAAAGAAAATAGCTAGACAAAAAATTGTTATGATTTGGTGTAAAAATATCATCCTCCGTAAGCGCATTCGATAAATCAAAATCACCTATGGTAACTCTTTTTAGTTGGCATACGTGTGACGGATAGCCAATTATGGCACCTATATCTCTAGCTAGCGACCTAACATAAAAACCAGAACCGCACCTCAATCTAAATACTGTTCTACAACCCTCATGCTCTAAGATTCTTAATTCATACAGCTTCACTATACGCTCCTTCATTTCAACATGCACACCACTCCTTGCTAATCTGTAAGCCCGTTGTCCATTAATTGAAATAGCACTATAAGAGGGCGGAATCTGGCCCATCTCACCACATCCAATCTCCGCTATTGCAGACTGTATCTCATCAAGGCTCGGAACGGATCCAGCAATATTAGAATTCCTGGTACCAGTATTATCTAAAGTATCAGTACCGTAGCTCCAATCTACGGTAAAAACATATTCCTTATCTTTTTTCACTGCAAAACACATCAACTTAGTCGCTTGACCAAACCCTACGATAAGCAACCCACTCGCAAATGGATCTAAGGTTCCACAATGACCAATTTTTCTAAATCCAAACCTTTTCTTTAAAACCGCAACCGCCTTAGCAGAACTCATTCCAATAGGCTTATCAAATAATAACCATCCGTCCTCTTTACTGTTCACAATCTTTATTAAAACATGATAATAAAATTAACCTATATTTACCCATCTTAGCATTAAAAAATGATGGATGAGAGGAAAGGGCCCATCCAATACTCTGCACATTACCCTTTTCATTAACTATCTCTATAAAAGCAGAGCACCCATGAAGCTCTTCTTGACAACAGTATGAGGCTAAAACCTTGACCATATATCCGTAAATGTTTACGGGCCGCCCTTCAACAAACACTTCCATATCTTCATAAGAAGCATAATCCATATCTAAAACTCTTAACCTAATACAATTTGTTTGTATATATTTTAAGCTACCTTCATCAACTTGAGCACGAAAACTAACTTGCGGCACACCATCTTCTTGAGCTTTATTACCCACTTTATCTGTGGTTGCAATAGGTAACTCAACTTCACTTGCGCTCACCTCATCAGCTTCACTAGTGGCCGCCCCTTCGCTAGCTACTTCTTCATCAACATCACAATCCTCAAGCATACTAAACGCATCACCCACATATCTCTGCCGCTCTGTAGCAAACAATGAATGTGAAAATGATAAAATCACATAGAGAAAAAAAACAAAACGAAAAATAAAAGAGGCTAACACACCTATAAATAAAGATTATTTCTTTTCTTTAGGAGCAGTATTTATGCTTCTAAAAACACCGAGCGCTTGGGCAATTAACGATGAGGCATCACTAACATTAGCAGGCACAACTATGGTATTTCCCTTTTGCGCAATTTGTTTAAACGCACTCACATATTCCTGTGCAATCTTAAACGAAACCGCGTCTTGACCACCACTTTGCCCTATTACAGAGGCAATCCTTTCGATACCAATGGCAGTTGCGACAGCCACAGTTTGTATAGCCTCCCCTTCCCCTTTTGCAATATTCGCCTTTTCAGCCATCACAGCCTCAGATGCAAGTACCACCTCTCTCTTTTTAGCTTCCGCTATATTAATCATAGATTGCATCTTGCCCTCAGAATTCAATATCTCAGCCCTCTTCTGTCTTTCAGCAGCAACCTGAGTTTCCATAGCTTTAACAACCGTAGCAGGTGGCTTTATATCCTTAAGCTCATACCTCATACACTGTATCCCCCAAGTTGTTGCAGCTTCATTTATAGCATTAACTATTTGAGTATTTAAAAAATCCCTTTCCTCAAATGTTGTATCCATACTCAGCTTACCTATTGCAGATCTCATTGATGTCTGCGCAAGTTGTGTAACAGCATAATATGGATTTTCGATTCCATAAGAGGCATCAACTGGGTTGATTATTCTAACATAAAGCACACCATCTAACAGAACACTAACGTTATCCTTCGTGATGGCAGCTTGCTCCATTACATCAAGCACAGTCTCTTTCAATGTGTGCTTATATTTAACAGAATCCATAAATGGCAATATAATATTCACGCCAGGCTGCAATGTTTTATGATACCTGCCAAGCCTTTCAACAATCCAACTTTGTTGCTGAGGAACTATCTTTAACGACGAAAAGATAATAACCACAAATGCTATAAGTATAAATAGTACAATCTCCATTATTCCTTACCTTCTTTTACAAAGAAAATATTACCAATATTTTCCACTATTACAACACTAGAGCCGTTTTTTATTAAAAGACTAGAAGATGCATTACAAGTTGTACCAGACCACTTTATCTTACCTATCTTCCCGGGCTCAATATCACCACCTACAACTACCGCACTAGAGCCAACTATATTGTTATAATGCTGTCTTTTATCTATGAAATACCCTTTTATCCTCCTCCAAGATAAAACACTAATAACTATGAACAAGAAAGAAAATAAGGAGAGTTGCGAAATGAAATCTGGAGTAACTCCTAAAAAAACCACAACAGATACAAGGATTGCAGACAAACCCATGATGAAAAGCAAAAAAAACGCACCAAGAATAAGTTCCGCAAGCAATAAAAAAACACCAAAAACGGCCCAAAATACATCAATATTTTCAACAAGGTATTCAAACATCTATTTCCTAGACAATAAACATGAGATCTGTCAGGATTCCAAACAGGCAGCATGTCGCATTGTATTAAATCTCTTATGAAATTTCAAGATACAGGTAATTATAAAGAGGCATTTCACATAATATCATTATTAGAGAAGATAGGTGAGGCAAGAATAGTGGGTGGCGCAGTTAGAGATATGCTATTTTCAATCGAGCCTAAAGATCTAGATATAGCTACCACATTAAAACCAGAAGATGTGATAAAAATTTGCAAAGAAGCTGAAATAAAATTTATACCAACTGGGATAAATTTTGGAACTATAACAGCAGTTGTAGATGGTAAAAATTTCGAAATCACCACACTTAGAAAAGATGAAAAATGCGATGGTAGACATGCACAAGTCTCTTTTACAACTAAATGGGAGGACGATGCATCAAGAAGGGATTTTACAATTAATGCATTATATATGGATAAACATGGCAATGTTTATGATTATAAGGGCGGTATACAAGATCTAGACGACAAAATGATCAAATTTATCGATAATCCAAATGATAGAATACACGAAGATCACTTAAGGATATTGAGGTATTTTAGATTTATCAGCTATATAGGTGTTCATAAAATAGATAGCCAGAGCATGGAAAGCTCTATAAAATATTCATATCTATTGGATAAAATATCAGGAGAAAGGATAAGAGCCGAGATATTAAAGACTCTCTCTAATCCCTATGCAATAGAAGTAATTAGTATAATGTATAAAAATAATGTCTTAGATTCTATACTAATACCAAAAAATTTCGAAAATATTCAATTATTAAATTTTTCTAACGACCCAATAATTAATCTTGCATACATACTCTTTATAAATAAAACAAAAAAAGAGCACATATTGCAAATATACGAAAGATGGAAATTTTCTAATAAAGAAAAAGATAGACTAAGCTTTCTTCTTTTTCATGAATATAAAAATCTCTATTTAATAGATGAGCCAGCACTAAAGGAACTAACTTATGAATATGGCGTGGAGCGCATATCTGATATTATAGCCTTTCAAAGCCTCGTGTTTAATATTGAGCAAAAAGAAGCACTGCTAGATAGAGTACTATCATATGAGTACCCAAAATTTCCAATCTCTGGCTTCGATTTAATGGATCTTGGCATACATGGAAAGGAGCTTAACATTTTGCTTAAAAAGGCAAAACATATATGGATAGATTCAGATTTTAAAAAATGTAAAGAACAATTAATAAAAGAACTATTTATCTAATAAACACCATCAAATAGGACGGCCATGATATAGATATTTTAAGGTAGCGTACCCTCCCTTTGGCATGCTACCTTAATATTTTCTTTGCCTAAAATTACCTTCGCTTTTATATCTAAGATGCCAACTGACTTATTTAAATATCTGTGTCGCCAATTTTATCCCCTTGTTCTATAAAGCTTATTACTTTCTGGCGTGAATCTACACTATATGCTCACATTTTTATAGCACCTAGCCTTCATTGCACTCTATTGTATATTTTATGCTATCTCAACTTATCGCACTACATCTACAGATTATATAAATCTGTAGATACGACTATGCAAGGTAGCTATTACAAAAACTGAAGCTATAAGAATTAGCTTACCAGATTATTTCAGGATACAAAAATAATCTACAACACTCAAACGAGCCATCTTATAAATAATTTACATCACCATAAGAGCCATATAATGCAATAATGCTATTAAGCATTTCTACAGCTTCTTTTCGAGGTCTTTGAAACGTATTACGTCCAATTATAGATCCTGACCCACCACCTTTTTTAATTGCAAGAATCTCATCTTTTATATTGCTTATGTCTTTTGAAGCACCACCAGAAAATAGTACAATCCTCTTTGAGCTAAACGCACATTTCATAATTTGCCTGATACGCAATGACATATCATGAAGATCAAAGTTAATATTAACCTTTTTATCCATTACATGAGATGATGGTATCTTAGTCTTTATGATATGCGCCCCCATTAGCGCCGCAATATGCACCGCATACGAAATAACATCAATTGATGTCTCATAACCATCTTCTATTCCAGCACCCCTTGGATAAGACCATATAACAGAAGGAAGGCCATAAGAGTTTGCTTCACATATTATTTCTTTCGCCTCTTCCATCATATATAACCCTTGAGGAGAGCCTGGATATATTGTAAATCCCACGGCACAACAGCCTAACCTAACAGCATCTTTTACAGATGCCGTTATAGCCTGATACTCGCCATTTAATTCTTTTGGATGAAGCAAATTAGAATTATTCAATTTTAGTATCAATGGTAACCGATGGGCATAGAGATCTGCAGCCAACTCAATCATACCTATAGGCGCAGCATAAGCGCTCAACCCAGCTTCTAAGGCAAGATTAGGATGATACAACGGATCATACGCATCCTCATTATATGAAAAACTTCTAATAGGACCATGCTCCACACCCTGATCTACAGGAAGTATCAGTAATTTTCCAGTATGAGCAAGCCTTCCAGAGGTTAGCAATCTAGCAATGTTAACCCTTACACCCACAGGAGCGGCGCGATAATTAGATAGAATACTAGAAACTATATCGCCCATTTACCTATATTCAGATTCTTTTTTTATATTATGCGCCAATGCCGTCTCCCAACGATCTCCATTATCAAGAAGCTTGGCCTTGTTATATAAGAGCTCCTTATGTGATTCTGTTGCAAATTCAAAGTTAGGACCCTCAACTATTGCATCAACAGGGCAGGCTTCTTGGCAGAAGCCACAATATATACACTTTGTCATATCTATATCATACCTTGTAGTCCTCCTCATCTTATCATCACTCTCACATGATTCTATAGTTATTGCTTGTGCAGGGCATATAGCTTCGCAGAGCTTACAGGCTATGCACCTTTCATTACCAGAAGGATAGCGCCTCAGGGCATGCTGACCACGAAATCTAGAGCTTAAAGGCCCTTTTTCATGCGGGTAATCTAGAGTAACTTTTTTCTTGAACATATGCTTCAAGGCAAGAAGCATGCCACTTATTATGTCTACAAGCAAAAAAGACTTCAGGGGCATCATAGAAAGAACGCTTTATACCAATATCAGAAATAATACACTTCGATAATTTAATATCAATAATTGAATTTCGGTTAATTTATTAATATAACAAACTAGGTGCGAATTGGAGAGAAAGACGGCAATAGAATCGCAGAATTTATCAAATTCAGCAGCCCTCCCTTTACTATACAGCGATAGCTGTTTTATTTGATGTAGCGTAGATAACATGTAATAATACCACCTATATTACATGCTATCTCATCTTAGCTTACTATATCCGCACAGACAAGTAGGGCGAACCTATTTTAAGAATCTAAATCGTAGAGATTACAATATCTTCAACATTAAAAAACCAAATCTAGCCCCGCAAGTTAGGTATTAGAACTTAAATCTACTTATTCTACCCTCTCTTTTTATTTTACGTTGCAACACCTTTAATCCATAAAGCAGCGCCTCAGCAGTAGGAGGGCAACCTGGCACATATACATCAACCGGCACTATCTGATCACATCCCCTAACAACCGAATACGAATAATGGTAATAACCACCACCATTTGCACAACTACCCATGGAAATCACCCATCTAGGTTCCGGCATCTGATCGTACACTCTTCTTAGCGCAGGGGCCATTTTATTAGTTAATGTACCGGCTACTATCATAAGATCAGATTGCCTAGGGCTAGGTCTAAAAAGCATACCATACCTTTCTAAATCATACCTACTAGAGGCCGTATGCATCATTTCCACAGCACAACAAGCAAGACCAAAAGTCATCGGCCATAGAGAGCCAGTCCTAGCCCAATTTACAAGATCACTTAATTTTGTAATAAGAAATCCACCTGCTTTCGAATCCGCACTTTTCAATAAAGAATCCTGCGTGATATCAAAAACCTGAGATCTGCTATTATAAGAAATACTATTAGACATATTTTACCAATCTAAAGCCCCCTTTCTCCACTCATAAACAAACCCTAGCGTTAGAACGCACAAGAAAGATATCATGGAAAAAAAAGAAAAAGTACACATATCAGATATTAATAAAGACCATGGAAATATAAAAGCTATCTCCAGATCAAATAATATAAATAGTACAGATACAAGATAAAACCTCACATCAAACTTACTTTCATTACCACCAAATGGGTCAAAACCACATTCATAAGTAAGCATTTTATCCTTATAAAACCTAATTCTTCCAGTAAAAAATGGAGCTATGGCTAAAATAAAAGCAATAGCTAGAGCCACCAGAAAAAATATTAGGACCGGAAGATAACTATGCATAATAATAAAAAACCTAATTTATCAAAACATTCCTAGTCGCAGAAGGAAATTTAAATACCATACCCTCAAGATCTTTATTGACTATGATCTGACAACTCAATCTAGAGAGCGGAGTAAGGCCAAATGCAAGATCCAGCATATCTTCCTCTTCCTCTGTTGCTTTTTGCAGCTTATCATAATCACTCTTATTCTCTACAATAACATGACAAGTAGAACATGCAAGAGATCCATTACATGCTCCCTCTATACCTAAACTCCTCCCTACTTCCATAATAGACAGCCCTTCTTGCGCCTCTATTTCTATTTTAGCACCCTCTTTATTTATAAATATTATTTTTACCATATCGATATTAACTATAAATTATTCTGTCTTTTTTTCAATTTTATCAGCCTTCTTTCCAAACAGATCTGCAATTCCATCTCTTTTTACCCTTACTCTAGTACCTTCCGCTATCTCTAAACTTAAAAAAGCTTCTTCAATTTTTGCTATTTTACCAATAATCCCGCACTGTAATACAATTTCATCCCCTTTTTCAAGTAACGAAATCATTTCTTGATGAGCTTTAGCTCGTTTCTGCTGAGGACGTATTAGTAAAAAATAAAATACCACCATGATCAATAAGATCGGTGCGAGGCTATTGACAAGATTACCCAAATCTGCCGCGTCATGCGCAAACGCAAAATTAGCAAAACCCGTACTGACAAATAGCAATAAAAATAGACGAAATCTCATATTAGTAATTAAAAAAATTTACCTACTTATAAACCCTAAGATTCACTTTCTCAATAAGTAAAGTTACTTATTACCAATACTTGTGTGGATATTGTTTAAATCCAAAGGATATTGAGCTCTACAAACCTCTGAAAAATGAGAAAATTTATAATTTATGAATTAAACAAACCTACAAGCGTTATATTTACAGCCTCTTAGACCCTAAGCAATTTTGCTTAGCGTGGCAATATTTATGTACAGATAATTACAGTGTATATAAATATTACAAGATATTAAAGTATCATCATACTTCAAAATCAGAAACATCATTGGTAGAATCAAAGAATTCTCTCATAAGAGATTATTTTGCAAAGTTTAATTGTAAAATAAAAAGATACAGCAAATCTGTTAAGATGATTGTTGCTAGTTTAACACTACTATTTTGGAAAGATTTGATTAATCTCAATTCCTATCTATAATTATTAGATAATGTCCTTTTTTTGGCACAAGCTTTTTCTGAATAGAGTAGTATATGCCACAGTTTCTCCATTCTCATATGACACATACCCTCTTCTTTGATACTATAAAATAATCATCACCTACCGCGTGATTGCCCGCCCTGCTCATTAAGAACCCTATCTGTAAATTTTCCTACTCCTTCAGTTTTTGCGTTTTGGACAGCCTCTTTTCCCTGTTCTGGCTTATTATGAATAGCGGTTTTCATGCTATCCACTATAGAATCAAGCCCAGCCTTCTTATCAAATTCTTTCATCCTACTTTCAAATGATGATATTGATGCTTCCATATCTTTACCTAATTTTTCTACTTCTTTGGAAAAGTTTCTAGCATCATGTTCGGCCCCCTTCTCTTTAGAGCCACCAGGTGTTAAAAAGCTTACTACATTCTTTAACATATCAACAAGCTTTTGCTCAAAAGATTTACTAGTTTCTTTAAGGTCATTCTGTACTTTTGGCTGCTTTTTATCTAACTTTTCACCTAATTTATTTAACTCTTTTTCTGTTAGCTTATCCAAATCATCAAATGAAACATCCTTTTTTGCAAAATCATTAACTTTTTTAGAGTCAACTTTCGATTCCATCTCCGCCTTCTCCTTAAGCATACCTGCTATGTCCTGTCTTATTTCTTTATCCAATCTATCAAAATCTTTTTGCCCCTTATCTATACGACGCTGCGCCCCCTGTTCTATCTCCTTATTTAACTCATCAATCTCCTTCATAGCTCCACGTACCTGCTTGCCAGCCTGCATATCCTCTGCCTTTATTCCCTTTTCTATCTCCTCAAGTTGTTTATCAAGATCATCCCCTTTGATCGCGTGACGACGCTCTGTTTTACCTTGCTGAGCCTCATTAAATCGTTTATCAAAATCGTCTTCTATTATACCATCACCTAAGCCCTCTTTTAGAGCATTAAGGCGCTCCACAAGTGATTTATCAGCATTACTTACTTCTTTATCTTTATTATCCTTCATAGCCAGACCGCTTAAAATCAATAGGCTAGCATGAAAAAATATATATTTGCAACATATTAACCAGGCATTATAAATCTACATAGCCACCCTTGAATAAGGTACTTCATTCAATAACCTTCTTGCATAACTTTGACACAATGTATTAACATCTTAATTATCCAAGCTGCATGTTATGACGAGGCGCAAAGTAATTGACAAGTATAAAAAAGAAGAATAATTGAGAGTCTTCACATTTAGATAGTTTTTGGTAGAATGCTATTAAAATACTCAATTAAATTGGTTTCAGATGATCATCTGAAACCTGTTGCAAAAGTGAAGATACGCATAAGAATGGCCATGTGCGCGGGATTCAGCGCTATAAATATAAAGCATGTGACTTGAATTTTGTGAAGGGAGATCGTCGGTATAACCGTGAAACGGCAGTCAAAAAGGCTCTTTGCGTGATCCTCTACAGCCTTGGGAAAGCCTCATTTTCCATGAAAAGTCTTAAATCACTCGCCCATTTATCGGTGGATCGTAGAGGCCAAGACTCCAAAACCCAGCATTTCTGGCAGATATCCAGGAGATAGAGTTCGATGAAATGTAGCATTTTCTTCAAAAAAAGTCAAAAACTCTGGGTCATCAAGGATCGTAGCAGAACTATTGCCTGTGTTACAGGGGATGCTACAACGTTCAAGCGACTTTTTGAGAAAGTAGAGAGTCTGGAAAATTGCCGATTTTACACGGATGATTGGGATGCATTTGCCAAAATTTTGCCTAAAAATCGCCATGTTATCGGCAAATCAGGAACCGTATGCATTGAGCATAATAACAGCAACACAAGGCATGACCCGCCGCACAAAAATTGTATCCAAAGAAGAATCTATGGTTACTATAAAGCCTCTGGTGCGCTCTTACAACACCGAAGATTTTTCAGCATTATCAGGATACATTATTATCTATCTTTAGGTGAAAACTCTCGAATAATTAAGTGGAATAAAGAGATACTTAAAAAAACTGAAGAAAAAGAGCTCTGGAGGAAAATCCAATATATATATATATATTTATTTATAGGTATGTTGTTGATATTATTAGAATATCTTAAAGAATATACAACATATTTTCATATACGCTCTTCATATGTCATAAGTAAAAGTACATATTATAGAAACATTAAATGGATAGAAGATACTTTAATTAAACATCCAGACCTTGCTTTACCTTTTTACTTATAACTTAATGCAATTATAGCACTAGAATAAATACTATACTTAATATATGCCTAACCCGTGTTGGATTGGATATGCTATAATAAAGCCACGTTATTATAGCCAAATCATCTGAAGCACAACGCAGGCGCATAATTTTACCCTTTAATACACCTCTATCAAGCATGTAAAAGCGCAAATCTTATGGCGACACAATCTAGAGGATTGTAGAAAGTTTTAAAATTTAACCACCTCATCACTTAGGGAACCCTATATGCGGTAGCTAGATAAACGGAATAGCTTAAGATCCTTATTGTATAAGAATTATTAAACTAAGCATCTCCTACCCTCATAATATTCGCTAAATCTTTTTCGTATGGCGATTTAGCCTTATCCTGTAGCCATGAATTGAAGGCCCTGCCACCAGATTTCAATTCATAGCTATCAATACCACCCTATATACTACTTAAGCTTGAAATTATTAAACATATTGAAAAAACTATTGTCAGAAGAAATTATGACAGTCGTATCATCCTTTTTTATGGAATTTTTATAGGACTCCATCAATCTGTAAAATTTAAAGAAATCCCTATCTTTAGAGGCCACATTTCCTAATATATTGATAACCTCAGAATCCGCCTCACCCTTTATTATTTCCGCCCTTTTTTGCGCCTGAGCAATAATAGCTACTTTATCCTTATCAGCATTTGACATTATAACTCGCGCCTGCCCCTCTCCTTCTGATCTTATTTCTTTAGCATCCATCTGCCTACCAGCTATCATCCTCGCAGATACCGCCTGCCTTGATGCATCGGGTAAACTCACCCTTAGTATACGCACATCTTGTATTGTAACACCAAATTTTTGCGCATGCTTATTAACATCCTCTAATATTGACTTCATCAATAAACCCCTCTTATTACCTAAGATATCTACAAAAGTACTTAAGCCAACAGACCCCCTAATGCTTGATTCCAAGACAGGCCCTATCCTATTGATAAACCTAGTTTCATCAAAAGAAGTTTGATAAAATTTCAATGGATCAACTATTTTATATTTCGCAAAAGCATCTAGCTGTACTGTTTTTTGATCTAGCGCCACAAGCTCCCCAGAAGCACCAGGTTTAAACGACAAATGCCTAATTCTAGCATCAAAGAAAACAACCTTCTGTATAAAAGGAATCTTAAATTTAATGCCAGGCTCAATTTCTTTAGAAACCGGCTCACCAAATTGCAGTACTATCGCAAGCTCCCGCTGATCGAGTATATAAAAAGAATTAAAAACTACGATTACAAGTACAATGATCGCCGCTACTATGATTTTAAATTTCATATTCTATTCCTTCTTCATAAAATCGGATAATTGTAATACAGGCAGCGCGCTACTCGCAACGGACTTATCTATTATTACTTTACTTAAATCTTTAAACACTAAAGACATAGTATCTATATACATCCTATCCATAGCAACCTGACCAAATTTCTTATACTCGTTATAGATTTTTTCAAATCTTGCAGCTTGCCCAAGCGCTTCTTCCACAACCTTTGCCTTATAAGCTTCAGCCTTCATAACAATAGCATCAGCCTCACCTCTTGTTCTCGGCAATAAATCATTTCTATATGCATACGCCTGATTTATAAATTCCTCTTTATTTGCCTTTGCAGATTGTACATCTCTATACGCGTCCATAACATTAAGCGGTACATAGCTGTATAATATTCCTAAATTTTCAATTTGTATCCCAGCATCATAAGAATCTAACATCTTCTGCAACAGCTCCATTGCATCCTTTTCTATACCTCTCCTCTGTTCAGATAGCGCCTCATTAAGCTTAGTAACACCTATCACTTGGCGCATAGCACTTTCAGCACCAGCCCTAGGCGTACTCTCTCCAGGTAAATCCCTTATATTGAAGAGGTACTTTTTTGGGTCTCGAATTCTCCACTGAAAATAAAAATGCATCTCCATTATATTTTCATCACCAGTCAACATCTGACTTTCTTCCCTAGCAAGATTAACATCAGAAATTTTCCCAGCAACTTGCTGCTTTTCTAGAAAAGAATCAGTGCCACCTTGCCTTATACCTATAACCTCCTTATTGATCGTAGTAACACTTAATTTTTCAACCGTTTCTATAGGGTACGGAATCTTATAGTTAAGCCCAGGCTCAGATATTCTCTCAAACCTGCCTAGTCTCAAAACAACCCCTTGCTCGTCTGCATTTATTATATAAAAACCAGTAGATAGCCATAGCGCTAGCGAAGCTATAATGGTAAACCAGATGAAAAACTTCTCTGTATTCTTCTTCCTTTCACCTCTCTTTTTAAAAATCTCCGAAATAATATTCTCAGAGCGCTCTTGTGACGCACCTTTATTAGGCTGCTTCCATGGATTATCAAAACTCATTCAAATTACTTTTACTCACAAAGTTTAAGTTACCAAGAAAACAGTATATAGAATAACTGTTATAATCTTTCAAGTGTATATGCGAATGGATCACATTAATGTTAAACAAAATATTGCAAAAAATAGTGTGATGATTTGTTCTGGCAAGGGTGGCGTTGGAAAATCAACCATGGCCGCAGTAATTGCACTATCTTTGGCAAAGAAGGGGCTTAAAGTCGCCCTTCTTGATTCAGATATATACGGACCGTCAATACCACATTTATTCAAAATAAAAAATGATGGACATGAAATGGTTAATGATAAATTAACCCCAAGCAACATCTGTGGAATTGAGATCATGTCTATGGGAATGCTAATGCCAGAAAAAAATGGTATCGTATGGAGGGGACCGATGCTAAGTAAAATGATTAAGCATATGCTACAAAATACGGCATGGAGCCAAGATTTAGATTATATGATAATTGATACACCACCAGGAACAGGAGATATACATATAACGCTTACAAAAGATTACGGAATTAATGAGTGCATATTAGTTTCAACACCAAGCCATATTGCTATTTCTGATGTTATAAGGGCCAAAGATGCAATGAAAAATTTAGGAATATGTAAAACATCATTAATAATAAATATGAGTTATATTGAATATAATGGGATAAATAAGAATATTTTTGGCAACACCACACCAGAGCAGTGCGCCGAATTAATAGAGATAGAGAAATTTATTCAAATTCCTCTATTGGAAAAGATAGCTAACTTTGATATAGATTGGGTTCTGCGTAATGATTTTATACTGAATTGCGTTGGAAGTTTGCTTTAGTTTTCATTATTTTTGATTTTATTAATTATAGATGGGTGCGATTAGAACGGATACTGTAAATGTGACAAGAGTAGATAATGGCGAAGACAGTTTTTTTATGCACATAAGATCTTCTTTTCCATATTCTGAGGTAAACTCTATGATTGAAGATGAAGTAGCTGCTAGGGCGGATAACTTCGCTATGCCTGGATTTAGAAAAGGTCATGTTCCGTTTGCCATGATGAAGAGGCAAATTAAATCAGAGCTGCGTAGCAACATAATAATGAACAAAACAACTAATATAGTTGCAGATTTTTTAGATAAGAAAGGATTATCTTCAATTGGAGAGCCTTCTTATATGGTAACTGCCATTGATGAATTAGGAGATGTTACATTTGAGGCTAAGATACTCCTGATGCCAAAAATCCCGCCAATCAATCTTTCAGAAATCAACCTAACTCGTCATATTGCTGAGGTTGATCAAGATGTGATAGAAAGAGCAAAAAGGCAATTCTTAAGTAGCACTAAAGAATTTAACGAAAAATTCAACAACAATCCTGGGCAAGATTATTGTACAAAACATGGCGATAGGATAAAAGCTGATGTTGAGATGACAATCGGAGATGCCGAACCGCAAAATAATGCTGATTTCTTAATGATTATAGGCTTAGAAATATTACCATCAGATGTTGAGAACGCACTTATTGGCCTAAAAGTAGGAGATATAAAAACTGTAGAGCATACACAACAGCATAAATCAAAAGAGGTAGTTAAAAAATTTAAGTTTAAGATAAAGTCTATTTCATCTTACGATGGAACTAAGATTGAACTAACTGATGAATTAGCAGTCAAATATGGCGCATCTAGCGTTGCAGATCTTGAAAATCAACTGAAAGAAAAAATAACAACAGAACTTGAAGTTTTTTCAAGAGCGAGACTGAAAAAGGATTTGATGGATGAGATATCACGCATTTATGAATTTGAAGTTCCAAATGCTTTAGTAGAAAAAGCAAAATTGGATGTAATTAAGTGGCTTCGTAGCAAAAAAGAATCCGAGAAAAGAAGTGATGAAGATCTAGAAGCAGAAGCTTTATCAGTCGCTAAAAGTAGAGTGAAGGTCGGTTTTGTTATCTCAAACATAGCTAACTTGAACTCCATAAAAGTAACCAAAGAAGAAATTGAGATGTTTATAGACCTTCAAAGAAAACAAGATCCTCAGAATGCTGATAAATTTGAAAAATTTATCTCCTCTAAAGAAAATCTTGCCGATTTAGAATCCAGAATATTTGAGGAAAAAGTGGTGGATTTTATGCTAAGTCGCATCACTATCCAAACTGTAACCGCCAAAGGTGATG
The DNA here is from genome assembly GCF_034470605.1 of Candidatus Cyrtobacter comes. NCBI lineage: Bacteria > Pseudomonadati > Pseudomonadota > Alphaproteobacteria > Rickettsiales > Candidatus Midichloriaceae > Candidatus Cyrtobacter > Candidatus Cyrtobacter comes. Next base: position 23,924 of record NZ_JARGYT010000001.1, on the reverse strand, counting down.
AATTTTTCATGGTCTAGTATATGTCTTTTGTTCCAGTAGTAGTAGAGCAAGGCTCTAAGATAGAAAGATCTTTTGATATATACTCAAGGTTACTTAGGGACAGAATAATATTTGTCACTGGCGAAATAGAAGATAGAATGTCTTCTATTATTGTCGCACAGCTTCTTTTTTTAGAAGCCGAAGACCCAGAAAAGGACGTTTTTTTATATATAAATTCACCAGGAGGTGTTATAACTTCCGGTCTTGCCATATATGATACAATGCAGTACATAAAACCAGATGTGGTCACTATATGCATTGGTCAGGCATGTTCTATGGGCTCTGTACTATTAACTGCCGGTACTGGTGGAAAGCGCTTTGCACTCCCACATTCCAGGATCATGATACATCAGCCACTTGGCTCATGTAAGGGTCAAGCCACTGATATGGAAATACAGGTTGGCGAAATTACTAGAATGAAAAAAATGCTAAATGGCATATATCTTAAACATACCTCATCTCCTCTTTCTGAAATAGAAAAAAAGATAGAGAGAGATAGTTTTATGCCACCACAAGATGCTCTTTTATTTGGCTTAGTAGATGGTATTGTGGAGAAAGCTGAGGACGTAAGGAAAAAATTATCTTTTTAAACAGATCAAATGGCTTCATCATGTTCCTTTTGTGGCTCATTCCATGAAGAGCCGCATACACTTCTTTCAGCTAGCAGATCTTCTGATGTATTCATATGCAGAGATTGCGCACAAAAAGCGAAGTATGCGTTTGATCAAGCACATACTCAACAATCCTCTAAGCGTACTGAAAGTGTACCGACCCCTAAAAAAATATATGAATTTTTAGATTCTTATGTTATCGGCCAATCCAATGCTAAAAAAACACTCGCGGTTGCCGTATATAATCACTATAAAAGGGTTTACAGCTCATTTACAGAAGACGAAGTTAGCAAATCAAATGTGCTTTTGATAGGCCCAACTGGTTGCGGCAAAACCTTACTTGTACAAACTATAGCCAAATTATTGGATATACCATGCGCCATTACAGATGCAACCTCTCTTACTGAAGCTGGATATGTTGGCGAAGATGTTGAGACAATCTTAACAAGATTATTACAAGTTGCGGGATATAATAAAGAAAAAGCCGAAATAGGTATTATCTTTATAGATGAAATAGATAAAATATGCAGAAAGCAGGACGGCCCATCAATCACTAGAGATGTATCTGGCGAGGGCGTACAGCAAGCGCTACTAAAAATCATGGAAGGAACAGTTGTTGCAGTTCCACCTCAAGGCGGAAGAAAACATCCACAACAAGAATTTATACAGCTAAATACATCCAATATTCTCTTTATATGTGGCGGGGCATTTGAAGGACTTGAAAAAATTATTTCTGGGAGGATTAATAAAATTAGAATAGGCTTTGGATCCGATGTGAAGAAAGCTTCCATAGAAGATATAATTTCTAAAGTGACAGTAGAAGATTTGATTAAATATGGATTCATACCAGAATTTATAGGTAGACTACCCGTTATAACTACAGTCTCTCCTTTAAGTGAAGAGGCTCTGATTGACGTATTAACAAAACCTAAAAATGCTATACTTAAACAATACGAAACTTTGTTTAAGATAGATGGTATATCGTTTAAGTTTGAACATGATGCGCTAGCAATTATAGCTAAAAGAGCAATAGAAAGAAAAACTGGTGCACGTGCACTCCGGTCTATACTTGAAAATACTTTACTTGATACAATGTTTAATGTTCCAAGCGAGAAAGAAAATATATCAGAAGTAATTTTAACAAGAGATTCAGTTGAGGGGAAAACCCAACCTATCGTGATTAGAAAAACAGATTGAGCAATATATACATTGTTTGTTACATAATTTGCAAAGTTATGTAACAAACATTAATAAATTTTGCCTCTCTAGGAACTTCATTACAGCTGAGTTATTGTCTTAAATCAATACATTAAATTATTTATTAAGCCATTTCTTGATGCACTATCTTTCGATTTGATAGCTCGTAAAGCTCTGTTCTCTCTCATTATATAGCTAAAGCGTTACAAAAAGATCATAAATAAAGCAATTTTTTGTTTGGCATAAGCACATTTTTTCTCAATTGGCAGGAGAGTAAATATGGATGACCACAATCATATTCTTTTTATTAGCTATATAGGCATCGCTAACCTACGATTGAAGGAAATGCATTATTGTTAAAAAAAGCAAAAGTAGAGAATTTTCTATCCATTGGCCTTACGTTTTATTTGACGGTGCAATCTAGCCAAGTAACATATTATGGTTTTTATACTACACCAAAGACGTTTCTGATCTATGGCCGTTTATTTGATGCTCGCATATCTACATCATAAATAATCACTTATAATATATAATTTTGTTGCATTCACGTAACTCAAATTACTCTGCTACATACCTGGGTGTAATTTATACTTTGCGTAATCTCCAGTACGAAAAAACGCCAGCATTGCATTTTTGCAAACCATCTATAGCTAAGTCAATATAAAGCGTCATATAAAATAGGAGTTAAGAAGCTATAGCAATATTGTTGCGCCATTTTATACTATCTTAGCTATAATATCTTCTTAAGCCACTCTTTACAGCCTTTTTACAATAACCGTTTTATTGGCGCTTTATCAGGCATCACTTGTAGATCAATTATTGCGTAGTAATGCAATTATATAGCCAAATCAACATAAAAGAGTGACATAGATAACTTTGCAAATACTTTAGTTATCATTGAGTTAAGTGTAGCAAAATGACTCATTATATAATCATTTTATACAGCTTTAGCTATATAGCCTTTATCTGCGGAGTAGTGATTATACAACCACAATACGGACACTTTAATTTCTTCTTTTGCAAATATTTAACATTGATATAAATCATTGGATGTTTTGAATCTTTATCCTTACCAAAACATCTTATTATGCTTTTTTCCATTTTTCACATCTTAAATAACAGTAGGATTATTTCATACCGGCTCAAGCCTTGCACCAGAGATAATAGATTAACGTTATAGACAAACAAAAAATTGAGTAATATGGATACGGCAGGGGATACGGCAGGAGATATTTTTTAATTGCCGCTCCCTTTTAGCTCCCTTCTATGTCGAAGATACTTAAATTTAATAAAATCACATATCATCATATTCATTTTGTAGATATATTATGGGAATCTTATATAAATACCGCATCAATTCCCAAAGCATTTTAGCAGACCTCTCAATGCAACGTACAAAACACATTGCACCTTAATCACTGATAGAAGCTCCATATATAATTCAACAAAACCAATGAATTAAAATTTAAAGATCAGAAGGATATAACCTTTTGTCCATTAACTTCTCATTTTTAAAATCGATTGTAACCTGTAAAAAATTCAAGACCTTTATTAACAATATTTAACACTTTCCACTATGAGCGGCTATCTTGAAAATATTGATATAAATGTTTATTTTTAGAATAATGGCATACCACTCATATATCTTGCTTTTGGCAAGCCTATCATTTTTAAAATAGTAGGCGCTATATCATATAATGCACCGTTTTTCATCTTTATATCTCTTTCCCCTATATAAAATAATGGAACTGGGTTTATAGTATGTGCAGTATGCCGCTGATTATTCTTTTCATCAAACAGATTTTCTATATTTCCATGATCAGAAGTAATTAGAATATCAGTACCTTTTAAGCTTATACAAATTTTATTTAAGCATTCATCTATCACCTCACATGCCTTTTTTGCTGCCTCAAAATTACCTGTATGACCAACCATATCAAGATTAGCAAAATTAATACATATAAAATCATAATTTCTTGCCTCATTGATTAATCTATCCGTTAATTCATACGCTGACATCTGTGGCATTAAATCATATGTAGAAACTTTTGGTGAGTTAATAAGTATTCTATCTTCCGCGATAAATGGATCTTCTAATCCACAATTTAAGAAATAAGTTACATGAGCATACTTTTCAGTTTCGGCCATTCTTAGTTGCTTACATCCTGCTTCTGATAAAATTTGCCCTAAACTTCCACTTATAGATTTTCTTGGAAAGAGAACAGGTATTTTTTTATCCAACTCCTTTGAACAACCAGACATACTCGCAATATTTAAATACCCATTATCAACAAACATTTGCGCAAGCTGCCTTATTCTATCTGCTCTAAAGTTGCAAATTATAATCCCATCTTTCTTTTTTATACCACTAAAACCCTCATGACACGCAGGAACAATAAATTCATCATATACAGTGTTTTTATATGAGCACTCTATATACTCAATACAGTCTGTAAAATACTCCTCACAAGACCCAGATAATAAGGAATAATATTTCTCAGTCTTATCAATATTATTATCTCTATCCATCGCATAATACCTACCTGAAACACTGGCAATTTTCACATCTTGTTTCTTTGCATTTTTCATATACAGAATAGAACTCTTTGGGCTAGTATCCCTACCATCTGTTATAGCATGTAAAAACACCTTCTTACCTAATGCTTCAATAGTTTTAGAAAGGTATAAGAGATGATCTATATGTGAATGCACACCACCATCTGATAAAAGTCCCACCAAGTGTAGATCACCACTCTTCTGAATTAACTCCTTAAATACAGAATTGGAATTAATTCCTAAGATCTCATCAGTTATTCTTACCAAATCTTGCTTGATTATTCTACCACTGCCTATTGTCATATGGCCTATTTCGGAATTTCCTACTTGCCCATCTGGCACACCTACGTCAACCCCAGATGCACTAAGTAATGCAAAATGCTTAGCAAATAATGAATCTAAAAATGGTGTGTTTGCATGGTATAGCGGATTAAATCTAGTATCACTAGAATACCCAAAACCATCAACTATACATAGTAGAACGCTCATTTATATAAACAACAAGAATGTTATTACTTTATAAAGTTTTTATTTTATAAAATGAATAATCCATGAAATCAGCAGAATTAGAGACTACTATCATATAGTAAGGTAGTCAGGATGATCAATATTCACCTTGTATAGCCAGCGCAAAAAACTCTAACACCTATTTATTTATAAGATAGAAAGGTATCTTTTCTACAACCCCTCACAACCTATACAAATTTCATCACATATTAACTTTCTAAACATCTCCCCGTTATATCACACATTATATATTAATGATCAATTTCTTGAGACAAATACAGAAATAGATTCCATAATCTTAGAATGCATTGAGATGGTATCGCATCTATAAAAATTCTCTATTGAGGACTCTAATATATTTTCAGAAAAGGCATGCTCTCCATCAAATTCTGTAATTATTTTATTTAAATCAAAGTTAGCAGAAGCTAATTTCACATTTAAATCTAAAAAAATCTTTCTCATTTTTGCAGGCAGACTAACTTCTATACCAAGAAGTGAGGCTATAGAATTTATGATTTCACAGTCGTTCCTAGCTTCACCAGGCGGGTAAACCGCCATATTAGTTTGCTGGATGACACCCTCTGTATTAACAAACGACGATGTCTTTTCTACATACGCAGAGCCAGGAAGAATTAAATTAGCCCTCCTTGCAAGCTTAGTGCCGTGATGCCCTTGATATATTACAAAAGAATGATCAGGAATTAAAGATACATCAAGGTTATCAGAAGCTAAAAGAATTAATACTTCTGAATTTTTTAATATTCCTGCAACACCAAGATCCTGATTGAGGAAACCTATATCCAACCCCCCTACTCTTGAAGCTGATCTTTGCAGGATGTTGAAACCATTCCAATCCTCTCTGACAATATTGTAATTTTTTGCTATCCTTAATGCGTAATATAAAAATGATTTATAATCATCCCTACCAAATACTGAAGATCCGAGGATAATCACAGGATTGGAGGCGTTTTCTAACTTCTTACAAAAAGAATGATTACCTGCAGCTATATCTTTTAATATATCACCCTTGTCACCTAAGAAATCGTACTCATAATTGAGCAAACATTCCTTTCCTATCAGGGCCACTTCCATTTTATTCTCAACATATGCTTTTCTTAATCTAGCATTAATAATGCTAGCTTCTATTCTCGGATTGCTACCTACAATTAGGCATAAATCCGCTTTCTCTAAATCAGATATTTTAGTACCAAACGTATATAACCCCCTATAGCTATTTGAGATTTGAGAAAGATCATCTCTACAGTCATACATTTTGCTACCAAGGGATTCAAGAAGATTCTTAGTAGAGAACATAGTTTCAAGATCTGTAAAATCACCTGCAATAGCCCCAACCTTATCACCAGAATCAGTGATTCTCTTACGGGCAATCTCCAAAGCCTCATCCCATGAAATTTCAACCCTACTTACGCCTGTAAGCAGCATAGGCCTATCTAATCTCTGATACCTTAAGCCATCAAATGCGAATCTTGTTTTATCTGATATCCATTCTTCATTTATAAGGTCATTCCTTCTAGGTAATATCCTCATCACCTCCCCTGCTCTACTATCAATCCTTATATTACTTCCAACCGCATCCATAACATCTATAGATTCAGTCTTTTTTAATTCCCAGCTCCTAGCTTTATATGCATAAGGTTTAGAGGTAAGCGCACCTACCGGGCATAAATCCACTATATTACCAGATAACTCAGATTTGATTGAATTTTCTATATATGCAGAAATTGCCATATCTTTCCCACGCCCTATAGCACCAAGCTCCTCTGTACCGGCAATTTCCTCTAAAAATCTTACGCACCTTGTGCAATGTATGCAACGTGTCATATTGGTCTGTATTAGCGGCCCCATATCTTTATCCGCCACAACTCTTTTTTCTTCCTCAAATCTACTATAAGCCCTACCATACTTTACGGCTTGATCCTGAAGATCGCACTCACCCCCCTGATCACATATAGGGCAATCAAGTGGATGGTTAATTAATAAAAACTCCATCACCCCCTCGCGCGCTTCTTTTACTTTTGCAGTATTAGTATGTACCACCATACCATCTACTACTGGCTGGGCACAACTTGCTACTGGCTTAGGTGTTTTTTCAATTTCCACTAAGCACATCCTACAATTACCTGCTATCTTCAATTTTTCATGATAACAAAATCTAGGTATTTCCACACCTGCAAGCTCACAAGCCTGCATAACAGTTGTACCTTGTGAGACCAAGACCTCCATCCCATCTACAAATAGCTTTGGCATTAGCGATAACCGGTAATTAAGCAAAAAACTTGTAATAAAGTATTTATAGAATACCTATCACATCATATCAAGAAGGGCTATTAAGGATATATACCCACATCAACCAAGAGTAATATATTTAGTTACTTGTATATCCTTATAGATGTGCTGTTATATATCAATGGACTTTATATTTTATACTTATGATTTTACTTATATCCCAATTTTTCTAATGTAATACTTTGCATATTATAATGTGAGTATTATATGTACTTACGTAATGTTAGTGCTGATGCCGTATTACCGAATGGTCATTCACTTTTATCTGATACCTGCCTGGTAATTAGAGCACTATCGTTATTACATAGTAATATTTTATATAATGCCAGGCGAGTTAGTTTTACATAATAATAATAATAATAATAATAATAATGATGATGATAGCAGTGAATTAAGGCTATATGATTTAGAGGACAGGCTGAATGCTGATGCAGACTATCTTTATCGCTATTCAGACTCGAGAGCTGGTCCATTAACCTTGTGGCAATTGCTGTCTGGCTCATATTCAGGACACGCAATAGATGGTGAGATTGGTGCAATAGATGGTGAGATTGGTGCAATAGATGGTGAGATTAATGAAATAAATGTATTTGATATGAAAACTGGGAACCCTACAAAGAATAGCACTGAATCACAGAGCGGTTTTGAACAATACATCAAACAGATAGATGAAGCACAGAGCGCTAATGAGCGAAGGGACATTATAGAGAGACTTTTAAGGATTGATAAAAGTGGAGGCTCCATTTTCTCCAAACTTATTGCGTTACATTTCACAATACCGCAGCATAATAGTTATTACTCAAAATTAACCACCGAACTATCTGCAACAACTAATGCATTTATATCTGGGCTCGCATCACATAATAACACACACGAAGCATGTTACAAATTTTTACAAAAAGTTGGAATATCATCACTTGCTAAACTACCAAAAGAAACTCTTACAGCAGTATTAACTAAAATTACCGAGGATCAATATTTTAAGAAATTTTTAACAGAAAACAAATTAGAGCTTGATGAGCTAATTATAGAATTAATAAAAAAAAATAGGCAAGATATGCTATTCCTTCTTAATAATGGCAAGATGCTCGTTTTTGGGAATAGCAGTACTTCTAATGTGGAAAAAATTTTACTGGCGCTACAAGGTACTAAAGATATTGAAATAATATCTTTAGTGATCAACGCGCTTACAAAATGCGATGGTCTTAGCATACCAATCGGAAAGGTATCTTCTAAAGAAACCATTCTTCGCATCATAGCCGCTGATAAAGCAAATTTAGAAAATGATAAGCCACCATTTATTAATCTAGATAAAATTGGTGATTTTCTAACCAACAATAATATTGATAGCGATACAAAACAAATTCTTCTTTTACATTTATTTTCAGGAGATAGATTTATTAAAGGTATTACGAATCATATTGATGATATCCTTCACTACGTTAAGGAACAGAAAATGTTCCTAGCCAAACAAAAAGATAGCAAACAAGAACCGTTTTTATACCAAATAATCCGCTGGGATTATTTGCATAAAGCTATCCCCGCTTCAATTTGGGTAGGTTTAATTCATGCACTAAATTTATCGAGTAATCAATTTGAGCTTTATTCTGTTCTTGTCTCTCATGCAAATCATAGAGGAGCAAAAGCTGATGATGTATTTTTGGAAAATACATTAAGTCAATTTATAGATGGCGCTTCGCGCTGTGAAGGTTTAACGGAAGTAGCTAGAGTTCTTGAACAATTCCAAAGACATAATGGTATTGATATCATTACGAATGAGCGCTCTGGTTTTTTTGCTAATAAAACCAGTATTTATGATATGTTTTATGAGTTTTTATTGAATGAATCAAAATTATTAGAATACGCTCTCAAAAATTCTAATGATCCGGAAAAAATGCTTAAAGATTCAATTACTGATGATAGAATAAAAGAGCTCTTAAAGATGTTACCAATAGATGAGCTAAGAGAAAAATTTCAGCTAATGGTAAAAATATTAGGCAAAGATTCTGCCTTTCTTAAAAGAATAGTGAGGATAAGTTTGGCTGAGAATCATATAGGTATCATTACGTTAGCTTTAGAAGCGAATATAATTAAATACAAAGATGTGATAGATTCATATAAATCTAATACAAAACCGTTCCCACATGTATTATTAGAAAATTTACTTAAACCATGCCTTCAATACGTTGAAGATTGCGAAGAGAATATTCTGCATATCGTAGCTAAGAAGGGAGATCTTCAAACAATGTTAGTTATATTACAGCTTAATATTAAGCTTGCTGAACATAAAGAAGGCGTAGTATCCCCGTTTAAATACCTAGCCGCATATGGGCCTACAGGTGATGATACTAAACCATTATACGAGCAAATAGTGAAGTTAGCAGGCAATATAAAGGATCAAGATATATATATAACCGCTTACCATAAAAATCGTAATTTATTAGATGAGTTATTACTACGGGATGGCTTAAGCATGGAGATAACAAAATGCTTAATGAATGAAGCAGCCGCAGTAAATGATTACGAATTTCTAATATGTTTAATGGAAAAATCCCCTAGCAATTACAAACGAATTCAGCTTGAGAGAGAATATAAAACACTCATAGTTAACGCATTAAAATATGATGCAAAGAATAATACATCTTTTGCATTAAAGATGATAAGACTCACCTCTACAGAGCTAGATGCAGAGAAAACAGATCAACCATTAAATATATTACAAGCCGCTATTTATGAGAAAAATTTTGATTTAGCAAAATTATTAATTGAAGACCCTAGGTTTAGTTTAATAGGTATGCAGGCTGATAGTATATTTCAAATTTTTAATATAACCCCTGCACCAAAAGAAATAATGGAGATAATGGAGATGCTAATTACACAAAAGAAAATAAATCAAAATTCTTTGATCTCCGGAATAATCGATGGAAAGAACGCGGAATTTACACTACTTGCATATCTAATATCAAATAATGACCCAGCAATAAACACTCAATTAATAAAAGCGCTACTTCATGAACCATCTACTCGCGTGGAAGAAATAGTTAGATATAATGGTCAAACTATGGGTATACTAGATTTATTAAAAAATGAATTACTAAGGTGCGAAACAGATTACCAGAAAGCTTCTGAAGAATGTACACAAAACCCACCTCAACAAAACATTCAAAAAAAGATTAAAGAATTACATGAGCTAATTGCAGAAACTCTCTTATATAAGGAAGGAGATATTCAAAAAGTACTAATAAAAGGTTTTCGTGCGGATCATTTCGTGTATTTATCACCGCTTATCGCCCCATCATATAAACAAGAGCTTTTTAATAAGCAATTTACGAAAGAAGATATGCCAGATTCAGATTTCAGCTTATTTTTAGATTCCATACTAGGAAATGATAATATTGACCAAGGGTTAGATTTTATAGAACAAGATATACTTAGTAAGCTGCATACGCTTAGCGAACAAAGAGTTAGTATATTAGTTAATTCATTAATTAGGCAGCCAGTGGAAGATGTTTCTAAAACCGAAAGGATTATAAAGATGCTCGATATAATAATGAATAAAACTAATAGGAGCATGCCAAGCTTTGTCATTGATGAAATTACCCCATTACATTACGCAGCAGCTAGTGGCTCTAGTTTAATTTTTCATTATGTTTTAGAAAAATATAACAATAATCCCTATCAAGATTCTATGCTGCTATATTATGCATACTCAGGATTTAATATTGGGATAGTGGAAAAGGTCGCACAGATGCTAAAACATCCTCATAAAGATTTTATAACGGTTGATAAATTTAGTAATAATGTATTGCATGTAATGGCAACTATACAGAATGAAAAATTTAATCCCGATATTAAGCAGCTATTCGATAAAGCACTTGCTGCTAATGTGCCTATTAATGCAAAAAATCACCTGGGGTTAACACCACTAATGCTTGCAGTAGCTTCTAGGAATGAAAATATGGTTAGATTAATGCTAGAGAGCAAAAATATAAATCTGGAAGCGCAAGATAAGAGTGGAAATAATGCCTTAATGATCGCAGTTCAATCTGGCAATCCTAGCCTAGTTGATCTGCTACTTAAGTGCGGCGCAAATGTAAATGCCACTAATAAAAATAAAATTACCGCACTAGCTTTCTGTATGGGGGTAGATAAAGACAAAAACATCATATGGTTAAAGCATGAAATCGCCAGAATTCTACTTCAATATGGAGCAAAGGTTGATTTTACTGGTAGTATAAACTTTTTTGAATTGTGCTTAGGGGCTATAAGTAAATTTTGGGTAAATTTTGCAATATCAAGAATAATAATCACAGTCTCTTCATATACTATAGGGGTTTTCTCTACACATGCACATGGACTTGTTAGTACATTTTTTGATAAAATTTTCGCAAAACAAACTGGAAATAAAGTAGCTAAAATGACAAGACAATTTGTGCTTGATGCATTATCCGCTAATAAAGATAAATTTGATTTGCAGGATTTATTCCTAGTTGGCGCATTTAATCGCGGCAAATTTGGAAGCATAATATGTGGCTTAAAGCTAGAAGATAAAATTAAGGAGGTGGGCATTTATGGTGATGGGGCAATTTTTACTAGTAGCCGCATAACAGCCGAATATATAAATGCAAATAGATATCATATTCTTCGCTCAATAATTACACAGGCACAAAATATCAAACATGAGCTCAATGGATGGTGGGCACTATTTGGAATGGGAAATGTGGCACTAGATACACTACTTAATGAATTAAAGGTAGTTTATTCCCAGATGATAGCGCAAGATACTGAAAATTCACGCTGCTACTTAAACAATTCTGAATTTGCAGCGCTCTTAAATTCAATTGATGACATACTCTACTCAACTCATAAGATGACAGATGAGCAAATAGCATCTTTAGAGAGACTACTTCAGGAAATTTATGAAGGTAAAATCTTGATTAAAGATTTTGATGACCTCATTCATATATTAGAATTAAGGGATAAATTAACAAACCAGAAGCTAAGAAAACAAAAAGACCAAAATCATGGTAATATAATCCACGAAAACCTCTCGCAATTATTAGATAATGTTTATAATAATGAGCAAGATGATCTAGCTATAAAAGTAACTAACTCAAGAAGTTACGCCATACAATTAAAAAATAATTATGCGGGAAATACAAATGATGCACCGTGGAAAGATCATACCCATTCAACAAAAAAGAGAAGTATATTTGTTGTAAAGACAGCAGATGCTATTGGGTATATAGCTGGCTCTGCAGCTGAAGGAGCGCATGTAGCACTCTCATGGTATCTGAGTGACAATAAAACACATAAATTAAGCCTTCAAATACTATACCTAGGCACCGCAATATATGAATTAAGTACAAAGGCAAAAGATTTGGCAGGCTGGGGCTTTCAAATGTGTAAAAAGGGCCTTAACTTCACAAGTATGCACTCAACACATGTATTAGCGCAAGGAAGCTTTTTTGACTTATTTGAGCGTAACAGTGTTTATAAAGTTAAACAACAAGACAATATAATACCAGTTACTGAGCAAGCTGCTATAGCCATACCGGCAGCAATAGAAGCTCAAAGAAGCTTTAGCTTTAAAAGAAGCTTTAGCTTTAAAAGAAGCTTATATGATCGCATGATAGTGAGTCAGGCCATGGGGCGATAATGGCAAAAATAATTATGAAGAATATATAGCTAAGATAGTATAAAATGGCACAATAATTGCTCCAGCTTTTATATGACGTTTTATACGGATTAGCTATATAGCCGTTTTATTTGAGATGGCATATTTAATAATATTCCTTACGTTACAGCGTATTAGCCTCAGCTTGAGATGGCATACTTAATAATATTCCTTATATTACAGTATATTAGCCTTATTATGCTAATTTAACTTAAATAACTATAGCTTTGGAATGAAATTTTACTTAACGAGTTGAATGATTGATATAACTACTTCAAGTGAGAAAAAGTGCAGAACTATGCACAAATAAAAAAGGCGGGGAGAATTAACCCACCGCCTCTTCACATCTCTAGCTCAAAAACCCTAAAAACCTTGATTTTATAAGGTATATATCACTAGATATTCATTACCAAGCGTATCCAACAGCTAAGCCAAGACCATGAACAAATGAGTTATTCACATTACCTGAACCAGCAGTATCAGTCTTCGCATCAACAATTTTAGTAGCAGCATTTATATAGTCTATTTTATAAGCTACAGTTGCAGAAAACCCACTTTCATGATGCCAGAAAGCACCAAGAGATGCGCCACCAGTCAAGCCAAATGAACCATATTTATTATCTTTATCCTCAGTTTTTGCAATTGTGAAGAATTCCTTATCCTTTTGGCCATATTGATATGTAATCTCGCTAGCTGCCGCACTTTTGGAAGCACCGCCACCAACAGAAAGCTGCCCAACTAGGCCGAAGCTATCATTAATTGCAAATTCACCAATCACAGAACCCTTAACACCAAAGGTATCTACTTTCAGCTCAACCTCTGTTTTAGTGTCAGCGGTCTTGCCGTTTACTACTTTACCTGAAAACGAGCCATAATAGCCTTCCACACCAACTTTCACGCCATCTGTAATCTCAAAAGCTACACCAAGTGTTCCAACAGGGCCATTAAACTGTTTACCAAACCCATCTGCAAATTTGACTTCTTTGCTATCTACTGCCTGGCCATCAGGACCTTTTAACCCATCAGTACTTGATGCAAGTTTACCAAGACCATAGCTTGAAAGATAACTGCCGCCTGCAAAAACAGAAAAACCGCTCTTATCACTATCTTCAGAAAGGGCTAATGCAAAATTTGCTGAAGAAAATGCAGCAATAGCACCAACCAATACAAGTTTCTTATTCATTATTTAAAATTTAGAAATAAAATTCGATGTATTAATTATCAAACAGCATATGTATATGCAACCAGGATTTGACGTAATAGTGCGGATTATTTTCTTAGTGTGGTATTCTAGCGACAGATTAATATTTGAAGAATGGTATAATTATAGCCGTAATATTGTGAATTATATATATAATTATCGCCGTATATACGATGTTTCTAGCGACAACACACATCCATCTTGCAAAATACATTTCAAATAATATAACTCTTCATTATCGAATCTACTCATAATTTGTTGTCATATTACTATTTCAGGCCACAACCCTAATTAACAAAAAGATAATAAAGAAAGGATTATATTTAACCTCACTATACTTTTATTCTTTAAATAATACTTATTGCCTTGGCTGTGAAGCAACGATAGTAGTTAGGAAGTAGCTTTTGTAAATTTGACGCATAGGCACATTAATTACTTATTTTTACTTTTAGGCCTTGTAACTTCTAAAAGTCTTACTATATCGGCGTTGAGGTTCATTTATTTTTATCTAAGAAATGAGTAGCGTTATAGGTATAGATCTTGGCACCACAAATTCATGTGTTGCCGTTATGGAGGGAAAGCAAGCCAGAGTTATAGAAAATTCTGAAGGTGCTAGGACTACACCCTCTATATTTGCAAAAACAAGTAGTGGTGAAAGACTTGTTGGGCAGGCTGCAAAAAGGCAGGCAGTCACCAATCCACAAGGGACAGTTTATGCAGTGAAACGTCTAATAGGTAGAAGATTCAAAGATAAAGAAACAAAAGACTTTATATCAAAGGTACCTTTTAATGTTGTTGAATCTACTAATGGAGATGCATGGGTTAAAATTTCAGACCAAACCATGGCCCCTAGCCAGATTTCTGCAGAGATCTTGCTAAAAATGAAAAAAACTGCAGAAGATTTCCTTGGAAAAAAAGTTGATAAGGCGGTTATTACGGTACCAGCGTATTTTAATGATTCACAAAGACAAGCTACAAAAGATGCTGGAAAAATAGCTGGACTGGACGTACTTAGAATAGTAAACGAACCTACCGCAGCAGCAATGGCATATGGCTTTGAAAAAAAGGGCTCAAAAACTATAGTTGTTTACGATCTTGGTGGCGGAACATTTGATATCTCCGTTTTAGAAATGGATGATGGCGTCATAGAGGTAAAATCTACAAACGGCGATACATTTCTTGGTGGCGAAGATTTCGATTTGAGAATACAGGATTTTCTATGCAAAGAATTCAAAAATACCACTGGCGTTGATATATCAAAAGATCCACTAGCTATACAAAGACTTAAGGAAGCGGCAGAAAAAGCTAAAATAGAGCTTTCAAGCACACTGGAAACAGAAATAAATCTCCCATATATCACAGCAGATTCTACAGGACCAAAACATCTACATATAAAGATATCAAGAGCAAAATTAGAAAACCTTGTTGGTGATCTCATAGAGAGGAGTATGGGACCATGTAGAGCAGCTTTAAAGGATGCCGGCTTAACCACCGATAAGATAGATGAAGTTGTTCTAGTAGGTGGCATGACCAGAATGCCTAAAGTGATAGAAACTGTAAAAAATTTCTTTGGAAAGGAACCTAATAAAAGCGTAAATCCTGATGAAGTTGTTGCAATGGGCGCTGCAATTCAGGGAGCCGTGTTGAGTGGCGAAGTCAAGGATATGGTTCTTTTAGATGTTACCCCACTTTCTATTGGGATAGAAACATTAGGCGGCGTATTTACACCACTTATAGAAAGAAATACTACTATTCCTACTAAAAAAAGCCAGGTATTTTCAACAGCAGAAGATAATCAACACGCAGTTACCATTAGGGTTTTTCAAGGTGAAAGACAAATGGCCGCAAATAATAAATTGCTTGGGCAATTTAATTTAGAAGGAATTCCACCAGCATCTAGAGGGCTACCGCAAATAGAAGTAACATTTGATGTTGATGCAAATGGTATATTACATGTTTCTGCAAAAGATAGAGCTACTAATAAGGAGCAACGTATAACAATACAATCATCTGGTGGTTTATCAAATTCTGAAATAGATAAGATGGTTAGGGAAGCAGAACAACATGCCAATGAAGATAGTAAAAAAAGGGAACTAATAGATCTTAAAAATCAGGCAGATAGCTTAATTTACAATACGGAAAAAAACCTTAGAGAGCATTCTGCCAAACTTTCAGATAGTGAGAAAAAAGAAGTTGAAGATAAGATATCCTCATTAAAAGACTCATTATCCCTAGAAGATGCAGAAACTTTAAAATCTCAGATTCAGGCATTAACAACAGCAGCTATGAAGATAGGAGAAAAAATCTATAGCCAAACTTCTCAAAATGAGCATACTACTTCAGGTAGTGATCAAAATTCACAAAACTCTTCTAGCGATGAGGGGGTTGTGGATGGTGAATTTGAGGAAGTAAACAAAAAAGATGATAAGAACTAGAGGTATAAATTACTTTTCCGAACATGCTAAAGCCCACTCTTTCCAGAGTGGGCTTCTTCTTTCTCATTCAGATAAAATATCACACAGGTTTTTTAGTAGAAGGGGCGGATTATGCTCAGGGGCACGCAGCTCTCTTAGCTATTCAATCAATGAACGCGGTACTGATATTATACAATCTAATTTAAGCATAGCTTCTGCTGCTCTTGGTACCAAATATAACATAAAGCTTTCCATGCAAAGACATACCGCAAACTTTATGTATGTCCCATCCATTGATTGTAATACATATGATGTTCAATGCGATGCTCTGATAACTGACAAACCAGGTATTGCAATAGGGATATTTACTGCAGACTGCATTCCCATATTAGTCACAGATATAAGTGGCACTGTTATTGCCGCAATTCACGCAGGATGGAGAGGATTGATTGGCGGTGTAATAAAAAATACTATCAATGCTATGAATGTTGCCCATCATAAACTTATAGCAGCGATAGGCCCATGTATATGCAAATACAACTACGAAGTTGATTCTTATTTTAGAGAAAATTTTTTATTGCACGATAATGAATCCTCATCGTTTTTCATACCACTTTTATTCAAAGATCAAAAATATCTCTTTGATCTAAGTGGTTATGCAGCATTAATAATGAAGAGAAGCGGCGTGCAACTTATCGATAAGCTCAATATTGATACATTTTCAAACCCAGATCTTCTTTTTAGCTATAGAAGGAGCTCCAAAATAGAAACAAATGTTTACGGATGCCAAATATCTGCAATAACTATAAATTAATCAAGACTCAGAGACTATAAGCATAGACCAAAAAGCTTGAGATATTTTTATAGGTTGCAACAAAATAGTAAGAATTTACATCATGATGCTTTTACGCATCTCTAAACCTCATAGCTATAGTAAATGAACCTGGCATTTAGAGTACTGGTTAATCGAACCAACTAGACTCAAGCTTTAACTTCTATCAAGCAGCTTTATCTACTAATATACTTGATTATCTCTGGTATTCTTTATAGTCACTATAACATACCCACAATAAAAAGCTGTGAATCAATAACCAAGAACTGATTTTAAGAATAACAAGCTTGGATATGAATATTGAAATTCGGAATAATAATCAAACTTTTGGTGGAGAGAGTAGGATTCGAACCTACGTACGCTCACGCGGGCAGATTTACAGTCTGCTGCCTTTGTCCACTCGGCCATCCCTCCAATATTTAGTTTACCGTCAATTCTATACAGTACACAGGACATACAATCAATAGCCTTTCAAATATTATGATCATAATATTTGACCACCGCATATCCCAAAATATAACCAAGCCACTAATAGATTTGCTTATATCTCTACACCAACTTATCTATAACCCAAATCATTCAACTTGTTTTACAGTTGTTATAGCAGGTTTCTTAAATTCAGTATACACCTCATCTATAAAGTGCCAATTCAATATAACGCTGTGTAGAAATGTCTCCTCCATTTTTAACAAAACCACAGGCGGCTGTTCTTCAGTAAAATTCTTCATAACAATACTAGCATCATCCATTATAGCGCTATATAAGGACTTTATTTTATTCATCTTAGTTACTATTAAGTCGCTATAAGCATCATGACCATTAATATTATCGTCGTTATTATTTGCATATATGCAGATAAATAACTCTATTATTTCCTTGTTTACCATAAAGTATGGTAATATGGCCGATATAAAGACTGGTATACTGTTCATTATAGAATTAACAGTCATAAAGTTTGAATAAGATACCAAGCTTTCAATATTACTTAATTGAACAGTTGATTGGAAACGAAAATCACACAATTTTTCATATAAAGATTTTTCAAAAATCAACGCCTCTAGGCTCTTTTTAAGAAGAGAAGAAGAATGCGTTTCCATATTCCCAGCTTTAGATATAGCAACCTCAAACGCAGAAATAAATTCAGAAATTAAGCATATCTTTTTATACATATAAAAATTTAACGCCAATCTATCTATTCGTATATCATGATGAATTGGGTGTTCTGTAGTACTTACATACAGCGGCGTAACCTTATGCCATAACCTAACCAGAAAGCTCATATATAATAACTACTGTAACTAGAAACTACGCAATACGCTCAACTTATCAGGGTGATATAAGGCTTTTATTTGTATTTGTAAACAATAATATCTCTATATATTTTATTGCGTTACGCGCAGAAAAATTATACCGTTCATTACTTCAGCTTATTAATATACATATCCTAGCCGAACATACCCATCACAATACTACGCATATATCATAGTAAAAATTTTTCTCTCAATTAGATATATCACCATTCGCGAGACACATTATCTATCATATCAATTTATAGCCCATTCTTTGCACACTCTAATTAACACAAGAAATATCATGCTCAATCACATATTAAAAACCTTAGTATAAATTACACATACGATAGTTAACTTGGTATGCAAAACCAATACATTGATTAATAAATAACCACTATCATTAATTCATAATATAAGAATATATAGTAAGATCCCATGATGCATATCAGCATGCAAAATAACCCATTGTTAAAAATCAATATATTACAGAAAAATTTAGCAGGTAGAATTTTAATGACCACTAGTAACTATAACAAGATTTTCTATTGAGGTCATCACGGAAAGATAGTACAATGCGTGGCTCTGTGCATACTTTATTATTTTGATGGAGATTATAACATTTGGTTGTAGACTGAATAATTATGAAAGTGATGAAATAAATAAATTACTTGATACCAAGGGCTATACAGGCGCTGTAATTATCAATAGCTGTGCTGTAACTAAGGAAGCCGAGCGTCAACTTAGCCAAACTTTACGTAAAATAAGAAGAGAAGATCCACAAAAAAAGATAATATTAACTGGGTGCGCTTCTACAATAAACGGAAAAAAGTATGAAGAAATGGCTGATTTTATAATCGATAATAGCCAAAAATTACATATTACATCATACGAGAAAATACTCGAAAAGGAGGACAGCACTATACAAATGTTAAATAAGGCCCCGTCTAAAATAGTGGCCTTACCAAGAAGATCCAGAGCCTATATTCAAATTCAAAATGGTTGCAATCACAGCTGTACATTTTGCATAATACCACAAGGTAGAGGGGCAAGTAAAAGCATACCTGTTGGCGAAGTATATGAGAAAGTAAGGACAGCCGTTGAAAACGGCTGTAATGAAGTTGTCTTTACTGGTGTTGATATTACAGATTATGGTATTGATTTACCAGGAAAACCAACAATAACCCAACTTTTAGAAAGAATTTTACGTTTACTTCCTAATCTACATAGGCTCAGACTTTCTTCTATAGATGTTGCTGAGTTAGATGACGATTTTATTGACCTTTTTTCAAGAGAAAAGCGGCTAACGCCATATTTGCATCTTAGCATGCAAGCAGGGGATGATATGGTGCTAAAAAGAATGAAAAGAAGGCATTCTAGGAATGATATTATAACTTTTTGCAAAAAAGCAAGAGCCGCAAGACCGGACGTTGTATTTGGCGCAGATATTATATCAGGCTTTCCAACAGAAACAGACCAGATGTTCACTAATACTTTTACCTTAATTAAGGATCTTAGGATAGCGCACCTGCATGTTTTTCCGTATTCAGAAAGAGATGGAACCCCTGCAGCAAAAATGCCGCAGGTCGATAAAAGGATACGAAAAGAAAGGGCAGCCATCCTTAGAACCCTTGGCTCTGATATATTGCACGAACACTATAAGTCACAAGTTGGTAGATTAATTGATGTTATAGTAGAAGGCGGGAGAACCGGTAAGGCAGCTGATTTTTCAACTGTCAAATTAGAAGGAGATGATGTAGAGGTGGGCAAATTAATCAAGGTAAGAGTAATACGCGCACTGAGATCTAGTATCATCTGCGATACAGGTATAAATAGTCTCCACGACTTATAGTTTTAACAAACCTATAAGTTTCCAGGGTAAATGCATAAATTCGTTTGCTATTAATGGATATGCGGCACTACTATAGAAAGCTATAGATTTTATTCAAAAGAACCCTATGATCCTGAAGTATATTATTCTTGGGACGCTCTCTTACAGAAATTTTTATACACTAAACGGTATAAGCTTATGTGAGATTTACGGAGATTCAGATTTAAAAGAATTTTTAAATTACGATTTCAATACAAAATATAAATTGCATGATAAAGTATATTTGGTATACACGGATGATGGGAAGCATGAGCTTGAGGCGGACTCTGCTCTGGAGCTAATTAAAATAATGAAAGAAGGGATGAATGTGAGAGCAATTGCAAAACGGTCTTATGCACAACCAGTAATAAAAGAAAGTAATTGGCTCACAAAGGGATGATACTAAAAGTCCTTATTTCAGTTGTAGATCTATTATCGAGAGTCACGTACTACTCTCTATTACTCGTTGCATTTTTTTTTATCTCATTTCTAGGATCTATATTAATTGTAAGGAATGAGCTACCCAATCATGAGGCAATACTCAATTATAAGCCATTACGACAAGCAAGGATTTATGATAATACAGCAAACTTAGTTGATTCGATTGGTAAAGAAAATCGTGTCTATGTTAAGTATAATGATATTCCAAATCACATAATTTCAGCATTTATAGCAGCAGAAGATAAAAATTTTTATTCCCATATCGGTATAGATATCCAGAGCATTATAAGAGCCACACTACAAAGTACGCTCGCCTCATTTTCTGGTAAAAGACTTATAGGCGGCTCTACAATTACACAACAAGTTGTACGTATATTCCTATTAAATAAAGAGCGAACATTACTTAGAAAAGTAAAAGAAGCGCTGCTCGCCATTAAAATAAGTAATATATTATCAAAGGAAAAGGTAATGGAGCTGTATTTAAATGAAATTTTTCTAGGCCAGGGCTCATATGGCATACTCGCAGCCTCCACTACATATTTTCAAAAAAAATTAAAAGATATTACAGTATCTGAAGCTGCACTATTAGCATCCTTACCAAAAGCCCCTTCTTCATTAAATCCATTCATCAATAGCAAAAGAGCTAAAAATAGGAGGGATTGGATTTTAAAGAAAATGCTTAACGATGGATTTATTAGCGAAAAAGAATACAAAAATTCCATTGAGACAGATCTTGGAATTAAAACAGCCAATAAGACTCTGGAAATAAACAATCTATATTATACAGAGTTTGTTGAAAAAGAGGCAAGGAAATTAATAGGTGATGAGTTATTTGAAAGAGGTGGTATTGCCGTTAATACATACCTTGATCTAAAAACACAAAAAGCTGCGTCTGAAGCCTTGAGAAACGGTATAGAAAATCATTCAAAAAAGATGGGCTGGTATACCCCATTCTCCTCTCTTCATTCACTAAATAATTGGCAAAATCAATTATCTTTAATAAAATTACCGTGGCATTTAAGTAGATTATCAATTGCCGTCTTCTTGGGTAAAAGAGAAGGTAAAGCCCTCCTTGGTATAAAGAATGGTAACATATATGATATAACATCTAAACCAAATAATTGGATTATCAATCATCTAAAAATAGGTGATGTAGTATTATTCTCTACATCCAATGATGGTGAAATCATATTGCAACAAGACCCAAAACTTGAGGGCTCTGTAGTAGCTTTAGAGCCCTCAAGCGGCAAAGTACTAGCAATGGTAGGTGGATATGATTATAGAAAAAGCAGCTTCAATAGAGCTATACAATCAAAACGACAACCCGGATCTGTTTTCAAAACTTTTGTGTATCTTGCAGCGCTGGATAGTGGTTATGAGCCAAATTTTTTAATCTCAGATTCTCCAATCTCTGTATTAAGTGACGGATTCTCAAAAGCGTGGTCACCAAATAATTATGGGAAAAATTATTTAGGCGATATAACAATTAGAACCGCTTTTGAAAAATCTAAAAATACAGCAACTGTAAGATTGGCTCTGGAGATTGGCGTTCAAAATTTAGCAAAATATGTAGAGAAGTTTGGTTTTTCCGTGGCAGAAAATTATTCAAATTACTCAATAGCCTTAGGTACACTTGAAACATCATTAATTGATATAACCGCAGCTTATAATGTGTTTCCCAGCAATGGTACAATGCCAACACCACGATTTATAGAAAGTATATATGATGCCGATGGCAACCTACTATACAGTGATAAATTTAATATTTTTAAAAATTACGACATGCCATTTGTTTATTATCAAAATAAAAAAATAATAAATGAGGATGTTAATTTCCAGATGCTCTCAATGCTTGAGGATGTAGTACAAAGGGGAACTGCCATAAGGGCAAAACGACTTGGGCATGGTATAGCCGGGAAAACTGGAACTACTAATAATAGCTTCGATGCTTGGTTTATAGGCTTTTCATCAGATATAACTATTGGTGTTTTTGTTGGCTTTGACCAGCCAGAAACTCTAGGAAAGAAAGAGGGGGGCTATAGCATTGCACTACCAATATTTATTAACCTCATGGAAGCAATGAACTATAGTAGCAGTACATCAAAATCATTTAAAATGCCGCCAGGCATAACTCCAATTTATATAAATAAAACTACTGGAGAACCAGTATCTGTACCAGATATTGGGGCAGATACTAATGACTTAATATTGGAATTCTTTAAATCAAGTAATATTACGCCAAAAAGAAATCGAGCCGGACATCATGAAGTGAGCACAGCGTGGGACATAGTGCAATCTATAAATTAATTTCTATGCTTTTTATTATACATCACTTTTTAAAAAGCATTGTGTAGCCGTATTAACTCACTAGAACTGGTAGATAATTGTGGCAATTAAAATAAAATCAATTTTAGCCCTTTTGCATACCCCTTTCGACCCAATGATCAATATATTAACAGACCCATTCGGCAACTTCATTAAAGAATGTGATAGATGTTATCATCTTCTTTCTTCTTCAAGAGCCAATAAGCCTAGCTTTGATATAAACAAAACCCCCATCAACACAGCATTTATTTATGCGCTAGCATGCAGCCTAAGTATATACCGCTTTTACCACATGAATTGCTTACATGAGCTGCCTCGCACTCTTGGCGCCCAACCTCCTGATTAATATTAATTATTTAAACAGTACCGCATCACAATTTTAGGTCATACATATAATTGCCCATTGCTAGAGGTATCCAAATATTCGAAATTTATTGCATTGATAATATAATAATATATAGTGCTCGCGTGGGTTGAGTTAAATTTTTGCGGTCGCGTGGGTTTGTGTGTTCAATACAGCTTATTTCAAAGTATTGGCGTAAATTAGCACTAACACGTATAGGCACTGTTAACAAAGGTTTTGCCAAATAATGGAAAAGATGCAATATTATATTGGAGGCGATAAATATGGTATTTAGATGGATAAAAGGTTGTTTCC